>JACMPC010000135.1 GCA_014377705.1 Dermatophilaceae bacterium | reverse complement strand
GGTGTACCGCGGTGCACGTCCGCCCGAACCTGCCGAGACGGTCGGCCAGGGCGCCGGACTCCTCGGGCCGGGCGGAGACGGTGGCGGTCATCTCGCCCGGCCTGATCGTGACGTTGCTGGCCGGGTCGGTCAGCGGCACGCCGGCAGCGGGCTGGTTGACGGGCTGGTCGACGGGCTGGGTGACGGGCTGGGTGACGGGCTGGGTGACGGGCTGGGTGACGGGCTGGGTGACGAGCTGGGTGACGAGCTCTGCCGGGTCTCTGTGGTCCGGGCCATCCGAGACGTCGGGCTCGGTGGACAGGACCCGGATGATCCTGCGAGCCGCGATGTGCGCGCGGGTGGCGCGGTCGGCGAACTCGCTGGCGGTGCGCAGCGGCATGACCAGGAAGGCGGCGTAGCCGTAGAACTGCACGAGGTCACCCGCGGTGATCGTCCCCTCGAGGGCGAACCGCGCGCCGAGCCAGGTCACCAGGACGACGAACACTCCCGGCAGGAGCACCTGGGCGGCATCGAGGCCGGCCTGGACCCCGGCGACGCGAACGCCGCCCTTGCGGACCTGCTGCGACTGCTCGCGGTAGCGACGCAGGAAGGCCTGTTCGCCGCCGATGCCACGCAGCACCCGCAGGCCGGCGACGGTGTCGGCACCGAGGCTGGTGAGCCTGCCCGACTGTTCCCGCTGCTCGCTCTGACGCCTTTGCAGCGGGCGCAGGATCAGGGAGAGGCACGAGACCAGGACGGGAACGCCGATCAGGACCAGCAGACCCAGTGGGCGGGACTTGCCGAGCAGGATGAAAGCCACGACGACGTAGCTCACCAGAGCGCCGGCAAGGCGCGCGGACACGTCATACAGGCCGCCCAGCCGCATCGAGTCGGAGGCGACCGTCGCGACGACCTCGCCGGTAGGCATCCGGCGGGGCAGCGCCTCGCCGGTGTCAGCGGCCTTGTAGCCGATCAGCTGCATGCAGCGGAAGGCCGCGCGAAGCCAGTTCTCGACGGCGTACCGGTGACGCATCGTCCCGGCGAGGGCGCCGACCGCGCCGAGCCCGACAAGGACCCCGCACCAGGTCAGCAGCGCGTGGGTGTCCCGGGCGATGATGCCGCGGTCGATGGCCTGACCGATGGCGGCGGGGAAGAGCGCCTGGCTGACCATCCAGATGACACCGAAGAGGGCGCCGCACAGAAGGGTTCGCCACTGGCCCTGGGCGACCCAGCGCAGGAAGCGCAGGGGGGTGCGCAGGTCGGGGGCTCCGGGGTCCGGATAGGGCAGCCTTTGCATGACCTATGTCACGGTAGGGGCGCAGCCGCCCGCGAACAAACGAATTATCGTGCAGAGCGTCATGAGGATGCGGCTCTTTCGGCTTGACCCGTTGCCCTAGCCTGAGGGCGCTAGACGTCCGAGCGCATGCTAGCCGAGGGCAAGCGGGAACACGGAGGGCACACCACGATGATCCGCACCGGACCCTTTGTTCGTCGACGGCGCGTTGTCGTCGGTGTCGCCATCACCGCGCTGGCGGTCGCAACCCTGGTCACCCAGAACTCCATCGCCAGGGACTCGACGAGCCCTGCCGTCGTCACGGCCAGCACCAGGGCTGAGACATCGAAGGCCGCGGCCTCGAAGGCTGAGACGGCAAAGGCTGAGGCTTCGCGGGCCAAGACGGCGACGACCACTGGCCTGACCCAGGCCGTCCTGCTGCCGGCCGACCAGACCGCGTTCGTCCGGCGCGAGCGGATCACCGGGCAGCTGAGCCCGAAGTCCGTCGTGGCCTCTCCGTTCGGCATGGTCACGGCGCAGAACATGATGTACACGCACACGATCTCGGTCTTCACCCCCGACGGGAAGCTCAAGAAGTCCATCGACGACTCTGTCGATCTCTCGAAGTTCGGGATCGGGGGCCACCCTGGCACTTCCAGGGGCTCGCCGGTGGAGGCCGCCTTCACCCATAACGGCAAACATCTCTACGTCTCCAACTACTCTATGTACGGGAAGGGGTTCGGACCGGAGGGACTCGACTCCTGCAGCCCCGAGTCGGCCCCCGACAAGAGCTTCCTCTACCGGATCGACACCACGACGCTCGAGATCGACCAGGTCATCGAGGTCGGCGCGGTCCCGAAGTACGTGGCCGTGACTCCCGACGACTCCACAGTGCTGGTGACCAACTGGTGCTCGTGGACCATGTCGGTGGTCGACATCAGGTCGGCCAGGCTGGTGGCCACCATCCCGGTCGGCGGCGCCTACCCGAGGGGCATCGCGATCACCCCGGACAGCAGGACCGCCTTCGTCGCGGTGATGGGCAGCCAGCGGATCGCCAGGGTCGACCTGGCCTCCAGGAAGGTCTCGACCTTCGCCCGGACCGGCAACGGCCCCCGCCACATCGTGATCTCCCCGGCCGGCAAGTACCTCTACGTCACCAACAACAGCTCTAGCACCGTGAGCAAGGTCGATGCCAGGACCGGCCGCGTGCTCACGTCGGTCTCCACCGGTGAGCAGCCCCGCTCGCTGGCGATCTCCAGCGACGGCAGGGCCGTCTACGTCGTCAACTACGAGTCGTCGACAGTGTCCAAGCTGCGCACGTCGGACCTGAGGCAGATGGAGAGGTCGGCCACCGACCTCCACCCGATCGGCATCGCCTACGAGCCGACGACAGGTTCGGTCTGGGTCGCCTGCTACGGCGGCAGCATCATGGTCTTCGACGACAACAAGGCAGTGAAGCCCCAGCCGGATGCGGCGGCGGCTCCGGTGAATTAGCCTTGGCTGGTGCTGCGGACCGCGTTGAAGCCTCGATGGCTGGGGCTGCTGGCGATCGTGGTCCTGGTGATGCTCACCTTCGGCATGCTCGGCCTCTGGCAGCTCAACGTGGCCCGCGACAAGGGAACCGCCGAGCAGGTGCGTTCCGCGCCCCTGCGTCCGGTCGTCGACCTCGCGGCTGTGCTGACTCCCCAAGGTCCGTTTCCCCTGGACGGCACCGGACGCCGGATCACCGCGACGGGCCGGTATGACGGGCCCGCGCAGGTCCTGGTGACCCCGCGCCGGCTGCGCGGCCAGGCCGGCTACTGGGTCGTGACGCCGCTGGTGGTGCAGGCCACCGGAGCGCGGATCGCCGTGGTGCGGGGGTTCGTGACGGATCCGAAGCAGGCGCTCCCGCCCCGGCCGGCCGCCCGGGTCACCGTGTCCGGGACCCTGGCGCTGGGTGAGTCGCAGACCACCGTGCACGACGGACCCAGGCTGCTGGACGGACAGCTGGCAGTCCTGGACCTTTCGGCTCTGGTCAACCGCTGGCCGGGCAGCCTGTACAACGCCTTCGTCTTCGCCACCGCCGAGCAGCCGGACGTGACGTCAGCCGCGGCCCCGGCGATGCGGCGGGTGCCTCCACCGGCCCTGGTCAACAGCGGGCTCTCCTGGCGCAACGCGGCATACGCGCTGCAGTGGTGGGTCTTCGCGCTCTTCGCCGGGTACATGTGGTGGAGGATGGTGCGAGACGACTACGCCGACAGCCACTACCTGGACAAGGCCATGGCTCCCGTCGGTGAATCACGAAAGGTAACGAATGTCTGAGCAGTTGCGCCCGATACGCGATGTGGTCGCGGCACGAAAGGCCCTCGGGTTGTTCAAGGTCATGGCGATCACGGCGGGATGCGCCTTGTTCGTGCTCATCGGGATCATCGTGATCAACGGAGGGTTCGGCAAGGGCGGGGCCTCCGCGGTATGGAGCCCGATTCACGGCGCCATCTACTTCGGCTACGTCGTCTCGATCGCCAACCTCGGTTTCAAGGTGGGTTGGAGCCTGCCGCGGATGGTCCTGATCATGATGTCCGGATTTGTCCCGGTGCTGCCCTTCATCGTCGAACGCAGGGTCGTGCGCGAGGTCGAGGCCCAGATTGATGCCCAAGATGCACCGGTAGCCTTACCCGGTGACTGAAGCCCTTCCTGAACTGTCCGCCCGGCCCGTGCTCGTCGTCGACTTCGGGGCGCAGTATGCCCAGCTGATCGCCCGCCGGGTGCGCGAGGCCAACGTCTACAGCGAGGTCGTGCCGCACACGATGCCGGTCGCGGCCATGCTGGCGAAGAACCCGGCCGCGATCGTCCTGTCCGGCGGGCCGTCGTCGGTCTACGCCGAGGGTGCGCCCTCTCTGGATGTCGCGCTGCTCACGGCGGGGGTCCCGGTGTTCGGCATGTGCTACGGGTTCCAGGCGATGGTCCAGGCCCTCGGCGGGACGGTGGCGCACACCGGACTCGGCGAGTACGGCTCGACCCAGGCGACGGTCCTCGACCTCACCTCGACGCTCTTCAACGGTCAGGTCGCCGAGCAGTCGGTCTGGATGTCCCACGGCGACTCGGTCACCGCGGCGCCGGCCGGGATGAAGGTCACCGCCTCCAGCGCGGGTGCGCCGGTCGCCGCCTTCGAGGACGACGAGCGCCGGCTGTATGGCGTGCAGTGGCACCCCGAGGTCCTGCACACCACCTACGGCCAGCGGGTGCTGGAGAACTTCCTCATCCACGGGGCCGGTCTGGCCGCGGACTGGACGGCGTCCAACGTCGTCGAGGACCAGGTGGCCGCGGTCCGTGCCCAGATCGGCTCGAGCCGGGTGCTGTGCGCGCTCTCCGGCGGGGTCGACTCCTCGGTTGCCGCAGCCCTGGTGCAGCGCGCCGTCGGCGACCAGCTGACCTGTGTGTTCGTCGACCACGGGCTGCTGCGCTCCGGGGAGGCCGAGCAGGTCGAGCAGGAGTTCGTCGCCGCCACCGGGGTCTCGCTGGTCGTCGTCGATGCCCGGGAGCAGTTCCTGAACGCGCTGGCCGGGGTCTCAGACCCTGAGCAGAAGCGCAAGATCATCGGCCGGGAGTTCATCCGCTGCTTCGAGCAGGCGGCCCGCGACCTGGTGAGACCAGCGGATAGCACGGCTGCGGGGTCTGGTGCCCGGACCTCTACTGGGCAATCCGACGGAACTCGTGCTGGGTCTGGCGCTGGGTCGACCGATGCCGCCCGTCATCCGGTCGAGTGGCTCGTTCAGGGCACGCTCTATCCGGATGTGGTGGAGTCCGGCGGTGGCTCCGGCACTGCCAACATCAAGTCGCACCACAACGTGGGCGGGCTGCCGGATGACCTGCAGTTCAAGCTGATCGAGCCGTTGCGCATGCTGTTCAAGGACGAGGTCCGCCAGGTCGGTCTCGAGCTCGGCGTGCCCGAGGCGATCGTCTGGCGTCAGCCGTTCCCAGGCCCCGGCCTGGCCATCCGGATCGTCGGTGCGGTGACGGCGCAGCGGCTCTCCATCCTGCGCGCGGCGGACGCGATCTCCCGCGAGGAGCTGACCTCCGCCGGCCTCGACCGCGACATCTGGCAGTGCCCGGTGGTCCTGCTGGCGGACGTGAGATCCGTTGGTGTCCAAGGTGATGGCCGCACCTACGGGCACCCGATCGTGCTGCGCCCGGTCTCCTCCGAGGACGCGATGACCGCCGACTGGACCAGGGTGCCCTACGACGTGCTGGCCAGGATCTCGACCCGGATCACCAACGAGGTGCCCGAGGTCAACCGGGTGGTCCTCGACGTGACGAGCAAGCCCCCGGGCACCATCGAGTGGGAGTAACCCGCAACCCTGACCCACCCGGCCACAACCCGCCGGCCACAACCCCGGCCAATCACAACCCCGGCCAATCACAACCCCGGCCAATCACAACCCCGGCCAACCACGTCCCGGCCAGCCGCAACTCCGCCGGCCACGACATTCCCCGACTCTGACCGGTCGGCCACGAGATTCCGCCAAGCCAACGGGATCCCGTAGGCAACTGCGGCATCCCGAGGGTCGGGCGGAGTCTGGGCGCCCTGACCGGGGGTGCGGACGGTCGTTCGGGTCGCCGGAGCAGGTGCGCGTCGTGGCGTGGGTTACCCGGAGCAGGTGCGCGTCGTGGTGTGGGTCGCTCGGAAATCGGGGGGGCTCGGCACGGGTGCGCGGGAACCGGGGCGTTACGGAATCCGTGGGGCGCTCGGAGTCTGCTGTGCACAGGGGTGTCGGGTCGGGTCCCGTTGTCCACAGCGTGAGGCTATCGCGTGTCACAGCCCCGCTGATCCGGCGAGGCTGGTCGGGTGAACGAGCTATTGCGCCTGCGTCTCGTTGCTCTCTACGGGGTCGTGCTCACCAGTGACCTGTCCGACTGCGGCTACGGCCGGCACGGGGTGACGGCCCTCGTCCGGGCTGGCGATCTGGTCCGGGTTCGGGCGGGTGCCTTCGTCGAAGGCAGTCGGCACCGGGAGTGCGACACGGTCACCCGGCACCTCTTCGAGGCTCGGGCGGTGGCCCGCTCGCTGGGGCGGTCCTACGCCGTCAGCCATCTGTCCGCCGTGGCGACTCTGGGCCTGCCCGTGGTCACCACCGACCTCGGTCCCGTCCACGTCAGCCAGGTTGGGCGGGGCAAGTCTCGTCGGGACCGGCGGCTGCACGTGCATGCAGCCGTCTTGGCTTCTGATACCGCGGTGCGCGGCGGCGTGCTGGTCGTGCGTCCAGCGTTGGCCGTTGTCCAGACGGCGTCCTGCAACGGACTGCGAGCCGGCCTCATTGCCGCCGATGCGGCACTGGCCCGTGGCCTGGTGACCGCCGGGAACCTGGCCGGCGCCCTGGCCTCGCCGGGTCATGCAAGACAGTCGGCGCGCGTAGTCGAGATGGCGGACGGCAGGTCAGAGTCTCCGGGCGAGTCCTGGTCGCGACTGGTGTTCGCAGGGCTGGCACTGCCGGCTCCTGAGCTTCAGGCAGAGATTCGCGACGGTCGCGGAGACCTCGTGGGTCGCGTCGACTTCCTCTTTCGCGAGCAGCGAGTGATCGTTGAGTTTGACGGCCGGGTCAAGTACGAAGGAGCCGACGGCAGAGACGCGTTGTTCCGGGAGAAGCGCCGGGAGGATGCGCTGAGATCGATCGGATATCAGGTGGTCCGGCTTACCTGGCGGGACCTTCATGACCCGGCGTCGGTCGCGAGGCTCATCGGTGACGCATTCCAGCGACGCTGACCGAGACGCTTGACTGCGCGCCGACTGCGACGTTGGCGGCGGCCTGACTGCGACGTTGGCGGCGTGCTGACTGCGACGTTGGCGGGCGCGCTGACTGCGACTTTGACTGCGACGTTGAGTGCGGGCTGACTGCGAGGTATCGGTTGCCTCGGCGCAGTGCTGGCCGGCCTGGTGTAGAACTGGCAAAGGCTCGAGCTTGAGGGATGATGGAGACCACCAACGCCCCGGGCTGACGCGCCAGGGGTGGGGAACTGGGGGGTTGGTCATCGACGCCATCTCGGCTGACGGACGTGCGGGCTCTGCTCAAGCGACATGGAGGCCCTTCCTGACGGCCGTGAGCACGCTCGCCATCGTGGGCATTCTGGGACTGGCCGCGACGGCTTACGTGGCCTTACGCACTTCCCGGGGGATACGCCTCGACAGTGCGGCGCTGGATGCCCTCAGCAGCCCCGCACTGACCCTGAGCCGCCTGTACGGTGGATTGAGCCTGGTGTCGGTCGGCTCGGTTGCCCTGTCGCTGGCGGCCTGCGTGACGCTTGCTGCGCTGCGCTGGCGCTTCGATCTCGCGCTGGGTGCCCTGGTTGTCATCGGGGGTGCGAACCTCTCTACCCAGATTCTCAAGTATGACGTGTTCGCTTCTTTCGATCTGGCCAGTTCACCGAACGGCCTGCCGAGCGGACATGCGACGGTCGCCCTCTCGATAGCACTGGCGGCGGTGATCGTCGCCCCATCGGCCTGGCGCTCGACAGTGGCGGTTGGCGTGACTGCGACTGCGGTCCTGGTAGGTGTGGCGACGGTCTTGGGCAGGTGGCATCACCCCTCGCACGTCATCGCGGCGACCTTTGTGTGCGGCCTGTGGGCGGCGGCCGGGCTGCTGGTCGCGGCGCTCGCGCGACGCCGTCCCCCCACCAACGTGGCGACAGGCTCCCTCCACCTCGCGGCGCTCGTCGGCGCCTCGGTGGTCGGCGCGCTGCTGGCATCCTGGGGGGTACGGCCGGAGCCCGGTCTGCGCGACCTCGGGCTGGGCGTCATCTCGCTCGGGTCCATCGGCCTGGCCTGCGCGGCCTGTGTTGGCGTGGTCGCCCACGTCGCCGACCGCTACCTCGGGTGAGAGGGGAACGACAGCGGTCTGGCGGGGGTGACGCTGCTCGTGACCGCTCTCGGGTCATTGGCGACCCTGCATGGGATGGCGGACCAGACCATCACCATCTCCCCGCGTCGATGGCGCGGCTTCGCTGCGAGATCAGTCGCCAGCGATGATAGACAAGGCCATCCCTGGCGGACCGAGTCATCGCCGGGGGACCGACGTGGTTGAGGGGGACTGTTGAGGGTGGTGACCGAAGCCATGGTTGAAGGAGGTAAGCACCCCGCGCGAGCCCCGTGGAGGCCCTTCCTGGCCGCCGTCAGCGTGTTGGCAGTGCTTGCCCTGCTGGGGCTGGCCGCGACGTCCTACGTGGCACTGCGCACCTCGTCCGGGGTTGGCCTGGACGCGAAACTGCTGGACGCAGTCAGCAGCACCACGCTTGCGCACCGTCAGCTTCATTCGGACCTGAGAGGCTCGGCGCGCTGGTCGATTCTTCTGCTGGCGCTGGCCTGCGCGTTGCCGGCCCTGGTGCGACCCAGGCTGGGCCTCTGGCTGGGCGCTGGGACCGTGGTCACGGGAGCCAACGTCACCGCGCAGGTCCTTCAGCACGACGTTTTCACCCGTCCCGGGGTGAGCCCGGGAACGAACGGGCTGCCGAGCCAGCACATGACGGTCGCGTTCTCGCTCGCGCTCGCGGCGGTCGTCGTCGCTCCATCAGCCTGGCGCTCGATGGTGGCGATCGGGGTGTCCGCAGCCGCCACCCTGGTCGGGTTGGCGCTGGTTCTCGGCAGGTGGCACCGGCCCTCGGACGTCGTTGCCGCAGTCTTCCTGTGCATGGTGTGGGCAGCTCTCGGGCTCCTGGTCGCCGGGCTGGTCAGGCGTCGCCCCCTCATTCCTGCGAGCAGCACCTTGACTCTGGTGGGAGGCCTTATCGGGGCCTGGACGGTCAGCCTGGTCCTGGTGTGGTGGGGAGCCCGTCCACCACCGGGTCTGCCTGACCTGTGGCTGGCCATGATCTCGCTCGGGTCCATCGGTCTGGCCTGTGCGATCGTCGTTGCCGCAGCTGCCCGCGTGGCCGATCATCACCTCGGGTGAGACAGGCACGGCAACGCGCTGGCCGCCTTGGCTAGGGTGTGACGGTGCTCAGGACTTCGGTGGCAGTGGCGGCAGGCAAGATGGCACGGGTGGCATCGAGGATGCGGGGTGGCGGTTCGGCGATGCCCGGACTGGTGGTGGAGAAGCTGGACCCGCGTTTTCTCAGCCACGCTCTGGCGGACCTGGCGGGCGGCGTCGTGGTGGTGACCGGGACCAACGGCAAGACCACGACGACCAAGATGCTCGTCGCGATTCTTCGTGAGCACGGGCTCACCGTGTTCACCAACCCCACCGGCAGCAACTTCACCCGCGGCGTCATCTCCGCGATGCTGTCCGAGCTGTCGCTCTCGGGCCGGCTCAAGGCGGACCTTGCGGTTCTGGAGCTCGACGAGGCCCACGCGCTGAAGTTCGCCGCCGAGGTGAGGCCGACACACTCGCTGCTGCTCAACGTCGCTCGCGACCAGCTCGACCGGTTCGCCGAGATCGACCACACCGCCAGGCTGCTCGGCGAGCTTGCGGCGCAGACCACCACCGGGGTGGTTCTCAACCTCAACGACTCGTTCGTATCGCGGATCGCCGGGCGCGTGCCGGACGGCGTCCTGGTCACCTACTTCGGGGTCGACCCCTCCATCGCGGACCGGCTCCCGGAGCTGCAGGAGGCGGATGTCCGGTTCGAGGACGACTTCACGCCCCCCGAGCCGACCGACGCCGACGGGCTGCTCAAGCCTCATGACGAGCGGAGCTTCGAGGTGCGTTTCGGCGCCGCCGACCAGGTCGGGCCCATGGTCCTCAACCAGCGCGGGCTGGCGGCCATGATCAATGCCACCGCCGCCACGTCCACCGCCAGGGCGTTGCTCGGCAGCGAGTTTCGCAATGCCACCGCGGTCGCCGCCCTGGAGAGGGTCCAGCCTCCGTTCGGGCGCGGGGAGATCATCAACGCGGACGGTCAGCCGCTGGAGCTCGTGCTGGTCAAGAACCCGGCCGGCTTCACCGTTGCGCTGAGCACCTACGGGAACACGCCGGTCACCACGATGGTCGCGATCAACGACGACTACGCCGACGGCCGGGACGTGTCCTGGCTGTATGACGTCAGCTTCGAGTCGTTGCAGGGCAGGGGAGTCGCGCTCACCAGCGGGGTCCGGGCCTACGACATGGCGCTGCGACTGCAGTATGACGACGTGGCAGTGGCGCAGGTCGAGCCGGACCTTGAGGCCGCGCTGGAACGTTTCCTGGCGACATACAAAAATGAGCCTAAGCGCATCTTCTGCACGTACACCGCGATGATGGCGCTGCGCCGCAACCTGGCCGGCCGCTACGGTCTGCCCAACTTCGGAGAGGAGGCCCGGCTGTGAGCAACCACCAGAGCGTCAGTCACCAGAGCGTCAGTCACCAGACCGGCGGCCCGTTGGTCAGCAAGGGCCAGATCAAGGTGGTGCACATCTATCCACGCGAGATGAGCATCTACGGCGACCTCGGCAACACCCGCGCCCTGGCGAGTCGGCTGAGGTGGCACGGCTACGAGCCCCTGGTCCACCAGCATCACCCGGGCAACGACTTCCCGGCCGATGCACATCTCGTCCTGGGCGGAGGCGGCCAGGACAGCGGGCAGGCGCGGGTCGAGAACGATTTGGCCCGAAATTCCGAGGTTCTGCGTGTCCTGGCGGCTGACGGTGCCCCGATGCTGATGATCTGCGGCATGTACCAGCTCTTCGGCAACGCCTTCATCACCATCGAGGGCGAGCGGCTCCCGGGCATCGGCATCCTCGACGTCACGACCCAGGGGAACGCCAGGCGCATGATCGGACCGGTCGTGCTCGAGACGGTGTACGGGGACGTGGTCGGCTACGAGAACCATTCCGGCTCAACGGAGCTCGGCGCCGGGCAGCGGCCCTTCGGCCGGGTCAGGTCGGGCATGGGCAACAACGGGACCGACCGGACCGAGGGCGCTGTCACCGGCAACGTGTTCGGGTCCTACCTGCACGGCCCGGTCCTGCCTGCCAACCCTGCGTTCGCCGATGCGCTGATCAAGCTGGCGGTCGAGCGGGCCCTCGGCGAACCGTTCGTGCCTGGCCAGATCGACGATGTGTTCGCGAATCAGGCAAGGACGCGCCAGGTACGCCGCCTCGCCGGCTGAACCACACCTGGAGCAGCGAGCCTCGGGCCGGCAAACCCTCTGCAGTGGAACCGGGGTGAGCAGACCCTGGGCAGGAAACCCTGGAAGCAGGAAACCCTGGAAGCAGGAAACCCTGGAAGCAGGAAACCCTAGGTCAGCTCCCGGGCTTTTCTTCGGAAGGCGAGCTGCCCGGGGAGGGCGCGCCGGTGGCTCTGTGGCCGTCGGTTGGCGCCGTTTTTTTTGAGACGGCCCATCCTGCCAAGGCCAGCGCGCCCAACGGGATCTCCATCACGTGGGTGTACAGCGAGAAGAGCACGACGCCGGACAGAGCCGGCGCCGGGTCGGCGCCGAAAGCGATCAGGACGGCGACGGCGCCACCTTCGGTCACTCCCACGCCACCGGGGGTGACGCCGATGGCCGACAACAGCCGCCCCACGGCGTAGGCGGCGAACATGTGCGAGAAGGTCATCCGCAACCCGACGATGTGCAGGCTCTGCCAGAAGAGCACGTAGAAGACGGCGAAGTACCCGGCCAGACCCAGGGTCATCTTGGCTCCGTGGCCGCGCACCACCGTGACGATGCGCACCCGCTGGTCCGCGATGAAGTCCTCGACGGCGACCTCGTGCAGGGATGTGAACCTTCGGTGCAGCAGTCGCAGCACCCGGTTCAGCGCCCGGCCGAGGGTGCGCGTGACCCTCTCGCTGGCGAGCAGGGCGATGAAGAGCCCCAGCAGCACCAGGCCCGCGGTCGCGCCGATGAGCCCGCCCCGGATCACCGTGAGGGGCAGGTGACCCCCGGCGACCAGAAGGGCGGTCAGGGCGGTCACCGGGAGGATCATCCGGGCCAGGAAGTTCCAGACGCCGGTGACGATGACGGAGGTCGAGATGGCGCGTCGGGAGAAGCCCCAGGACCGGAGGGCTGCATAGCTCACGGCTACGCCGGCGGCACCCCCCCCGGGCAGGAAGTTGCCCGCCGACGACCCGCACAGGTTCACGATCAGCGCCTGCGGGTGACGCAGTCCGGGCAGCGAGCCGGTGAGGGTGAAGGTGTAGCTCCAGAGCCCGAGACACATCAGCCCGTAGAGCATCAGGACGGACCCTGGGTCGAGCTGTTCCAGGGTGCTGAACACCGCGCCCCACGAGGTCTGCGCGACCTTCGGCAGCCACCACACCACCAGCACGATCGCCAGGATGATGCTTGGCACGCCCTGCACCATCTGCGTGCGGGTCGGGCGCCATGCCCTACCCTCGACCGAGCTGTCGTCGGTCACCCTGATCCCCGGCGGGAGGTCATGGCAGACCGGCGAACACGTCGCGGGCAACAGGCGCGCCGGGTGGGTGGGCCGGGTCGACGAACCACTCGCGGCCGAAGACCACGTCATACAGGGGTCGCGGGATCCGCAGGAAGGCCGCCAGGGTGCGGTCCGCGCCGCCCTCGGCGCTGGCCTGTGAGGCGTGGGCCCGCATCGAGGCCCGCTTGGCCGGGGCGAACCTGATGACGTTGACCCTGTGCGTGATGGCTGCCTTCGGGCTGAACGCGCGCTGGAAGGTGGCGGGGTCAAAGGCCGCGGGGAACCGGTAGACCTTGCCAACCAGGGCGATCGCCCGACAGATCGTGTCGCGCGGCACCGTCGCCTGCAGCACCCGCGGAGTATGGGCAAGCTCAGCCGCCCGCGTGGCGACGCGATGAGCCTGTAGATGGTCCCGGTGGCCGTAGCCGCCGTTCGCGTCATAGGTCAGGAGCACGTCGACGGACTCCTCGAGCAGGAGGTTGGCCAGGCGTCCGGCAGCCGCGTTCGTATCGGCTCTGACGAACCGGGTCTGCCCCGGGGGATCCGGCATGGTCGCCGGCCCCAGTCCGCTGTCGGCATAGCCGAGATGCTCCACCCGCGCCACCCCCAGTGCCCTTGCGCTCTCCCGCAGCTCGTCCATCCGGCGCTCGCCCAGCCGGCCGTCGGCGGCGAAGCTGCCGGACGCCAGGCCCTCGTTGCCGTCGGTGGCCACGACCAGGATCACCCGGTGGCCCTGCGCGGCGGCGCGCGCCATCGTCCCGGCGGTGAGCAGTGCCTCGTCGTCGGGGTGGGCGTGAAACGCCAAGAGGGTGTGCGCCATCTGGTTCCATCCTGTCTCATGCGACGCTGGGTTCCGTGAAGATCGCACTGCTGTCTGACTGCTATCTACCCCGCCTGGGCGGGATCGAGGTGCAGGTCCATGATCTCGCCGGGCGGCTGATGGGTCGTGGGCACGAGGTCGTCGTGTTCACGGCCACCCCTGGCAGCCGTGGTGAGCGGGGCGGATTTCTCGACGAGGTCGACGGTGTCACGGTTCACCGGCTGGCGCTCAGGTTGCCGTTCGAGCTGCCGGTGAACCCTCTGGCCCCGGGTCTGCTGCGCGAGAGGCTCATCGGTGGGGGGTTCGACGTTGCCCATGTCCATATGGGGGTGGTGAGCCCCTTCGCCGTGGACTGCACCAGGGTGACCACGGATCTGGGCCTGCCGACCGCGATGACCTGGCACTGCATGATCGGCCGGCTCGAGCCGGCGATCCGCGCGGCCGGGTACGTGCGCGGCTGGGCCGACCTCGGCGTCGCCATGAACGCCGTCTCAGCTGTGGCCGCAGAGCCGCTGCAACGGATGGTGGGCGCCGGCAGCGTGGTCAATGTCCTGTCCAACGGAATCGACGTCGACCGCTGGGCGATGCCGGGGGGACAGGCGTCGGTGCGCGAGCCGGGCGACGGGTTGAGGGTCGTCACCGCGATGCGGCTGGCTTCCCGCAAAAGACCGATCCCGTTGCTGCGCATCATGGCCCGAGTTCGCGCGCTGGTCCCGGCCGACATCGGGATCAGTGTGGAGATCTTCGGCGACGGTCCGGACCGCGGCCGGCTCGGGCGTTTCATCGCCGCCCACGACTTGGCCGGCTGGGTCGCCCTGCCGGGCAGGGTCACCCGCGAGGAGCTCCGGGAGAAGTATGCCGCCTCAGACGTCTTCGTCGCCCCCGCCCCCCTGGAGTCCTTCGGCATTGCCGCGCTGGAGGCGCGCACAGTGGGGCTGCCGGTCGTGGGCCGGCGTGGCAGCGGCGTCCAGGAGTTCGTCACGGACGGCCTGAACGGGTATCTCGCCGCGAGCGACGGCGCGATGGCCGACTGCCTTGCCCGTCTGGCCACAGACAACGGTCTGCTGGCTTCAATGACGGCATACAACCGGGGCACGCCCCCGGAACAGTCCTGGGACAGGGTCCTGGATCGCGCCGAGGCGGAGTACCGCCGTGCCGTCGCCCTTGCCGCCGAGGGGCCTGCGAGCGGGTCAGCACGGGGGAACGGGTCTTGACCTCCGACCCGTTGGCGGGGTCCCGCCTTGTCGTGGTGGGGATCGACGCCGGCGGGGCAGAGGTCGCCCGTCTGGCACTGGGTCATGGCGACGACCCGCCCAGGCTGCTCGCGGTTCATGGCTGGGAGGTGCTGCGGGTACGTGACGTGCTGACACACCCCGTCGAGAGACACGTTCTGACGCTGACTTTTGTGGTTGAGCCGGTTGACCCTTCCAAGAATCAGCAGGGAGAGGCTGTGCCGCTGACGGTGGGAGCCCCTGCCCGGCGAGATGACGACCCTGACCTGCTCGAGGGCGAGGTGGCGCTGCGACGCCAGCGGGTGGCGGCGTACGCCGTGGTGACCAGCCCCCGCGGGTACCTGTTGACGCAGTTCTCCGACCAGACCGGGGCCGAGGGCAGGTGGGGACTGCCAGGTGGTGGCCTCGAGGCCGGTGAGGCGCCGGAGCGGGCCGTGGTGCGGGAGGTCTGGGAGGAGAGCGGCCAGCTGATCGAGGTGCCTGAGCTCGCCCTGGTCCGGACGAGCCGCTGGGTCGGCCGGGCACCCGGTGGCCGGCTCGAGGACTTTCACGCGGTGCGGGTCGTCTACCGCGCGCAGTGCCCTGAGCCGACCGAACCGGTCGTTCACGACGTGGGTGGCACGACGGCTGCCGCCGCCTGGGTGCTGCCGGCCGACCTCGGTCCGGTCGACCTCACGTCCGGCTTCGCCGAGATCCTGGGCGAGGTGGCAGGGGCGGATGGCCGGTGATCGGTGATCGGTGAGGTCAGGCGTCGTCATGGCGCCGGATGAGGCCGATGGCCCCGATCAGCACCAGCACGACCCCGACGCCGACGATCACGCCCGGCCCCAGCCGTGACCAGTCGACCCGCCAGTTCAGCGTCTCCCTGGCGATGATGAGCCCGGCGAATAGCAGGGCTACCAGCCCGACGACGATCGCTGAGGCGTTGGGCCCTCTGGGACGCGAGGGTGCCTTGACCTCCGTGGCACTGACTCCTGCGGCACTCGCCGTTCCCACACTGGCAGATTCCACGCCAGCTGTGCCTGCCCTCGTACTCTCGGTGCCAGTTGTCTCGATTCTTGTGGTCTGGGTGCCGGACTCGTCGGTGCCGACCTTGCCGACGCCCACGTTGTCCTGAACAGGGTTGCCTTCCGGGGATGACGGCGTTGCGGATTCGTTGTATTCCATCGTCCTACTCCTTCACCACTGTGAGCTGTCCGATGCCTACTCCGGCATCGACCACGACCTCGGCTGGTCCGTCACCCACGGTCACTGACCGGGATACGTCGGTGCCACCCTGCCCGCCGTTTCCTGCGTCGTTCTGGGTTTCGCCGGGCATCAGGATCTCGCCCAGGCCCACATGGCCCACGACCCTGACGGTCAGGCCTTCGGGCACGATCACCTTCAGCTCACCAAGCCCCACGTATGCCGGGACCCTGGCCTCGCCAAGCTTCTCGCTGAGCCCTTCGGTGGGCAGGTTGCCCAGATCGAGGACACCGTCACCAACGCCCAGGTGGTAGTTGGCGGTGGAGCTCACCGAGGCCGGCTTCCAGATGGCGTCCCCGACCCGTCCGCCCAGCTGGATGCCAGTGGGCACCACGCTGCTGGACCAGGCGGTGATGGCCAGGACCACCGCCAGGAAGGTGACGAAACCGGCTCGCCAGCCGGCGATCCCGAGGACGAACGTCAGCAGTCCGACTGCAGCCAGAGCGCCCGCGAAGGCGATCGTGTGGTGGTCACCGGGCCAGGTGAAGGCGTTGCCTGCCCAGACCAGGGAGCCATAGGTCGCCAGGATCACGCCGATGGCGATCAGGGCCATCAGCGGCCCGCCGGATCGACGGCGCGGCCGCTTGGGCACCTGCGCTCTCGGGATGACCTGGGTCTGCGGGAAGACCTGCGTCTGCTGTCCCGTCGCTCCGCCTGTTTGCGGCGACTGGCCGGACGGCGCCGGCCAGGGACCGGAAGTGCGCGGAGGAGGGGTTGCGCTGCCGGGGCTGCCGGTTCGCTGGGACATGACTCTCTGGTCGGCGTCGGGCTGGTTGCCCGATCGCCTCACCAGCCACCAGATGAGCAGACCGACAAAGACCAGCCCCCACGGGAAGCCCCAGCCGTCGTTGCCGCCCCACCACGGGCCGGTGAACAACGAGCCTCCGAACAGTGCCAGCGCCGCGAGCACGATGAGCACGATGGAGCCGCCGTCCCCGTCCCGGAGCGCACGTTGGGCCACGATCTCGTCCCTGTCGTTGGGCAGCAGAGCCCAGGCGACGAGGTAGACGGTGATACCGGCGCCGCCCAGCACAGACAGGAGTACCAGGGCCGCGCGGACGATCACCGGGTCGATGCGGAGCCGGTCGGCCAGCCCGGAACACACGCCGGCGATCCATTTGTTATCGGTGCGGCGCCGGATGCCGAGACCACGCAAGGCCGTAAAAAACCTGTCCACTCCCGTTTCAGGGTGGGAAGTGCTCTGTTCGCTCATATCAACGATTCTGGGCTGCCGGGCAGGCGTGTGCCATCAGGTTCGACCCTGACCCGACCCTGATCTGACCCTGAGATCGGTGTCCCGGGACTCCCGGGCCCAGGATGTGGGCGAGGATGGAACCGTGCCCAGGCCATACCAGCTTCCGCAGTCACCGATTGTTCCCGGTGCCCGTCGGCCGGTGCCCCGGATGGAGCGGCCGGTCCCTGGCCGCCACCTCGCCGGGGTCTGTGCCGGGCTCGCCGAGCACCTCGGGCTCAACGTGCGTTATGTGCGGTGGGCGTTCCTGCTGTCCTGCCTGGCGGGCGGCGCGGGCATCGTGGCCTACCTCTTTCTGTGGGCGCTCACGCCCCAGTCGCTGGGCCAGGATCTCACTCCGGGTGCCGATGAGGCGGCGACGAGCCGATCGGCCGGCGAGCCTGTGCGCAACCTGGTCGTCGGGCTGGGGCTGCTGGTGGTCGGGGGCGTGTTCTTCGCCCAGCAACAGGGGCTCAACCTGCGTCTGGGCGTGCTCATCCCGCTGCTGGCCGTGGCCGCCGGCGCCGTGCTCGCGTGGTCGAAGCTCGACGATGCGGAACGGGACAGATGGCTGGCACGGGACACGGGGTCCGCCGGACGACGGGCAGGCCTGATACGGCTGGGGATAGGTATCACGCTGGCCACGGTGGGTGTTGTCGTTCTGGCGACCCAGGGTCGTGGGCTGGCCGGCCTGTGGGATGTGGGGATCGCGGCGGTGGCGGTTCTGGTCGGCGCGGCCCTGATCGCGGCGCCGTGGGGGGTGCGTCTCTGGACCGACCTGCGCACCGAGCAGACCCAGCGGATCCGTGAGACCGAGCGCGCGGACATCGCCGCACACCTGCATGACTCCGTCCTGCAGACTCTCGCGCTGATCCAGCGCAAGGCTGGTGACCCCGCCGAGGTGGTCCGGCTGGCCCGTGCCCAGGAGCGGGAGCTGCGCGGCTGGCTGTATGCCGGCCCGGTCGGCTCGCAGGCGAGCCTCGCCTCCGCGGTGACCGCGGTCGCGCACGAGGTGGAGGACCTCCGGGGCATCCCGATCGAGCTGGTGGTCACCGGTGATCGCACGCTGGATCCCGGCGGAACTGCGTTGGTGCGGGCGCTGCGTGAGGCGTTGCTCAATGCCGTGCGGCACGGCGCCGCGCCGGTTTCGGTCTATGTCGAGGTGGGCCCGGGGGTCGTCGAGGCGTTCGTGCGGGACCACGGCCCGGGTTTCGACCTGGCGGACGTGCCGCAGGATCGCTTCGGCGTCCGTGAGTCGATCCTTGGCCGCATGCGGCGGCATGGCGGCTCGGCAGGAATACGCCGGCTGGAGCATGGCACCGAGGTCTCGATCACCCTGCCCGTGACGGCCGCGCCAGACTCCATGGCCCAGCCGGACTCCGCGGCCGCGTCAGACTCCATGGCGCAGCCGAGCTCTGGTTCGCCGGCAGACCCCCCATCCTCACCAGAAACCGAAGGGACCCGCTGATGAACGCGCCACGGCATTCGCTGACCACTGCGATCAGGCTCGTCCTGGTCGATGACCACCGCATGTTCCGTTCCGGGGTCAAGGCTGAGCTCGATGAGTCGATGCTGATCGTGGGGGAGGCCGGCGACGTCGACGAGGCGATCGTCGTGGTCGCCGCCACCAGACCCGATGTCGTCCTGCTGGACGTGCACCTGCCCGGGGGGAACGGCCACGGGGGCAGCGACGTGATCACCGGATCGGGGTCAGTCACAACCGGGTCCGGTGAGCCGGTCCGCTTCCTGGCCCTGTCGGTGTCCGATGCGGCGGAGGACGTCATCGCGGTCATCCGGGCAGGCGCGCGCGGCTACGTCACCAAGACGATCGGCGGTCAGGACCTGACCGAGGCGATCCGACGGGTTGCCGACGGTGACGCCGTGTTCAGCCCGCGCCTGGCGGGTTTCGTCCTGGATGCCTTTGGCGCAGCGGCCGGTGAGGTCGCCGTGATCGACGAGGAGCTCGACCGGCTCAGCGCGCGTGAGCGTGAGGTGATGAGGCTCATCGCTCGCGGCTACCAGTACAAGGAGGTTGCCAAGGAGCTCTTCATCTCGATCAAGACCGTGGAGACCCATGTCTCCTCGGTGCTGCGCAAGCTGCAGCTGTCCTCACGTCATGAGCTGACCGCCTGGGCCGTCGGGCGGCACCTCCTGTGAGCTGACTTTCTCGAGCCGCCCACTGTGGGTTGCCTGCCCGGCGGACTGAGGGGACACCCGCCCCGAGGCGTGGCGTGCCACGGCCCGCTCCAGCCGTCGCCGGAATACGGTCGAGACGACGATGGCGACAGCGACGGCCAGGACAAGCCCGATCCAGGACGATTCCTTGAGCCAGTCCTCGGCCCTCGTGCCCAGGGCGTAGATCGCCGCCGTGGTCCCGCAGGCCCAGACGACCCCGCCGAGGGCATTGGCAGCCAGGAAGCGCGGGTAGGGCATGCGCAGGGCACCGGCCACCGGCCCGGCGAAGATCCGGAGCAGCGCCACGAAACGGCCGAAGAAGACGGCCCACACGCCATACCGGGCGAACACGTGCTCGGTGTAGGAGACCCTTTCCGGGCTCGCATGCCTGGGGAACCGGCGTCCCAGGACGGTGAACATCCGGTCCCCCCAGTGCCGCCCGGCCAGATAGCCGATACTGTCGCCGACGATGGCCCCGGCGCTGGCCGCCACGGCGACGCCGACCGGGGAGATGTCGAGCTCCTGGCGGGCTGCCAGCAGGGCCGCCGACACCAGGATCACCTCGCCCGGCAGCGGGATGCCCATGCTCTCGAGCCCGATCACCAGTCCCACCAGCAGATAGACGACCAGGGGGGAGACGCTGATCAGGAGGGCGTCGACATTCACCGGCTCAGCCCAGATCCATGATCTGGAAGCTCTCGCCCAGCCGGCCCGGGCCGAGTCCGAACGTCTCGGCCACCCGGGCGCCCCAGCCTCGCAGGAACTCCTCGAGCTGGTCGCCCATGTGAGCGGTCTGGGAGGCATGAGCCTGCAGTGCCGCGACCTTGCGGTCGAAGGTGTCGGTCATATCCACGGCGTGGGACACCTGTGGGTGAGCCATGATCCAGACCTCGCTGACATGCCAGGGTTCCAGGCCCTGGTCAATGAGCTCGGACCAGGCGTACCGGTTCTCGGCAGCGGGGTAGATGGCTCGGATGGCCGCCTCGCCCGCGGCAAGGTGGTCAGGATGGGATCCCTGAATCCGGTCGTACCGTCGCTCGGGGGACTGGATCAGGGCCCGCTGGGGCCGGACGTCCCGGATGACCTCGACGATCTGGCGTTGCAGCTCCCACGAAGGCTCCAGCCAGCCGTCGCGATGTCCTGGAAGGAATCGCACGTCCGTCACGCCGAGCGCTGCGGAGGCGGCCCCCTGCTCGCGCTCGCGGATGGTCGGCATCTGCTCTCGGTTGTTGTCCTCGAAGCCGCCCTGCTCACCGTGGGTGCACAGGAGGATCGAGACGCTCACGCCGGCGTCGACCCAGCCGGCGATGGTCCCGGCCGCGCCGAAGTCGCAGTCGTCCGGATGGGCGGCCACCACCAGGATTCGCTGGATCTCATGGTCGGGCCGCGGACTGGCTGGCTGGCCGAAGGTCCGCTGGGTCATGCGGCCAGCCTACGTTGGGTGAGTCCGGTCAGTGTGGCTGAATGGGTTTGAGCTGGGTCTGAAGGGGGCTGAACTGGGTCTGAACCCGGTCCGAGGATGCGAGCGGAGGGAAACTCAACCCGATGACATGGCCGGGGCTGCCCCGGCCAGAGCGTCCAGAGCCGGGCCTTCGAGCCGATAGGTGAGCCACTCGTCCAGCGGCTGCCCCCCGATCGAGTCGTAGAAGCCGATCGAGGGCGTGTTCCATCTCAGCACCGACCAGTCGAGGCGGCCATAGCCTCGTGCGGCGCACACGGCCGCCAGCATCGCCAGCATGGCCTTGCCCAGGCCTGATCCGCGATGTTCCGGCGAGACGTAGAGGTCCTCGAGCCAGATCCCGCCGCGTCCCAGCCAGGTCGAGAAGGTGACGTACCAGATCGCCACACCGACGACTGTCCCGTCCACGACGGCGACGTGGGCGAAAGCGGTGGGCGCGCCCGCCTGCGGGAACAGGGCTGCGCGGAAGTGTCCAGGTGTCGCCTCGACCGCTTCGGGAGCCTTCTCGTAGAGCGCCAGCTCGTGGACCAGCCCGAGGATGGCAGGCACGTCGTCTCGCTCCGCGGTCCGGATCGACCTGCCCCGCGAGCCCTCTGTCTCCGATTCCGTATGTCGAGTCGTCACGCCCCGAGGGTAGGCCACGTCTCAGTTCAGCCGCGTGACCGGCCACCGCGGTAGGTTCGGTTCCGCCCGCGCGGACCCGTCGGCGGTCCCGCACGAGAATCCGGCATTGAGGCATCTACCCCAGGAGAATGATGTTCGACACCATCATGGGACTTCCGCTGCACCCCCTTGTCGTTCACGCGACGGAGGTCATCGTCCCGAGCGCTGCGCTCGTGGTCGCCCTGGCCGCCCTGTGGCCGTCGTTCCGCCGAGGGGCCCGCTTCCTACCGCTCGGCCTTGCCGCGGTGGCGCTGGTCCTCGTGCCCCTCTCCACCCAGTCCGGCGAGGCACTGCAGGACCGGGTCAAGCAGACCTCGCTGATCTAGACCCATGCCGACCTGGCCGAGGGCCTGGTGCCCTGGGTGTTCGCACTGTTCCTTATCGCGGCCGTCCTGACGTGGTGGAGCTGGAACGAGCGCGCGGCGGCGGCCCCGCGCGCTCCCAGGTGGGTCGCGCTCCTGCTGGCCGTGACCGCGGTCCTGGCCTCGGCCGGGACGGTCGTGCAGGCGGTGCGGATCGGGCACAGCGGGGCGACCGCGGTCTGGTCCCAGGGTGCGGGTTCCACCAGCGGGACTGGCGGGAATCGGGCCGGGGAGTCCGAAAGAGACTGACCCGGTTGCCCGGGCGCCGAGAACGGCGAAGTTGGCGCGCTGTGCTGTCGCCCGCTACACGTAGGGTTGATCTCACGATGAGTACTCTTTTTGGCGACTTCTCCCTGCCCGGGCTCAGCCCTGCCGCCGCCAGCGCAGAGGTGAACCACCATGGCGTCCCGACGTGGGCGGAGGCCGGAGGTGAGCCAGCACCTGACGGAGATCATGGTTCCGCCGCCCCTGTCAGTCGCGACCCGGAGATGCTGCTCATGGGGCTCAACCCCCAGCAGCGGGCCGCGGTCGTGCACCAGGGGGCGCCGCTGTTGATCGTCGCAGGTGCGGGCTCGGGCAAGACCAGGGTCCTGGCCCATCGGATCGCGCACCTCCTGGCGGCGCGCGAGGTCCGGCCGGGCCAGATCCTTGCGATCACCTTCACCAACAAGGCCGCCGGCGAGATGCGCGACCGCGTCGCCTCTCTGATCGGCGCCCGCAGCCACGGCATGTGGGTCTCGACGTTCCACTCCGCCTGCGTCCGGATCCTGCGCCGGGAAGCCTCCCATGTCGGGCTCAAGTCGACCTTCTCGATCTATGACGCCGCCGACAGCCAGCGCCTCATGTCGATGGTGCTGCGCGATCTCGACCTGGACCCCAAGCGGTATCGCCCCCGGGCGTTCTCCGCGCAGGTGTCCAACCTCAAGAACGACCTGATCGACGAGGAGACCTACTCCTCCGGCCTCGGTGAGGCCAGCCATCACGAGCGGATGGTCGCCGAGGCCTACCGGATGTACCAGGCTCGCCTGCGCCAGGCCAACGCGATGGACTTCGACGACCTGATCATGGTGACGGTGAACATCCTCCAGGCCTTTCCCGACGTCGCCGAGTACTACCACCGGCGTTTCCGGCACGTCATGGTCGACGAGTACCAGGACACCAACACCGCCCAGTACCAGCTCGTGCGCGAGCTGGTCGGCCACACGGGCAGCGAGCCCGGCGCCCTCCCCCCGGCTGAGCTGGCCGTTGTGGGCGACGCCGACCAGTCGATCTATGCCTTCCGCGGCGCGACCATCCGCAACATCGTCGAGTTCGAGCAGGACTACCCGGACGCCCGGACCATCCTGCTCGAGCAGAACTACCGCTCGACCCAGACCATCCTGCGCGCGGCCAACGCCGTGATCGCCAAGAACTCCGACCGCCGGATCAAGAACCTCTGGACCGACTCCGGTGACGGCGCAAAGATCGTGGGCTACGTCGCAGACTCCGAGCATGACGAAGCCGCCTTCGTCGCCCGGCAGATCGACAGCCTCGGCGATAAGCACGGTGTGAAGCCCAGGGACGTGGCCGTCTTCTACCGCACCAACGCCCAGTCGCGCGCCATCGAGGAGGTGTTCGTCCGGGTCGGGCTGCCCTACAAGGTCGTGGGCGGGACACGCTTCTACGAGCGGCGAGAGGTCAAGGATGCGCTCGCCTACCTGCGGGTGATCTCCAACCCCACCGACACGGTCAACCTGCGACGGATCCTCAACGTCCCCAAACGGGGCATCGGTGATCGAGCAGTTGCCTGTATCGCCCAGCTCGCGGAACGTGAGCGCATACCCTTTGTCGCTGCCCTGGGTCACCCGCAGGACGCCGTGGGCATCGCGACCCGTTCGCTGACCGCGATCACGGCCTTCACCTCTCTGCTCGAGGCGCTCCGAACGGTCCACGAAGGCGGCTCAGGGGTGGGGAACCTGCTGGAGGCGGTGGTCGAGCAGACCGGCTACCTCGCCGAGCTCCGGGCGAGCCAGGACCCGCAGGACGAGACCCGGGTCGAGAACCTCGCCGAGCTGGTTGCGGTGGGGCGGGAGTTCGACGAGTCAGAGCCGGAGGGCTCGCTGGAGGCCTTTCTCGAGCGGGTCTCGCTGGTTGCCGACGCCGACGAGATCCCCGGCGGCTCTGATGACGCGGCCGCCGGTGTCGACAATGGCGTGGTGACGCTGATGACCCTGCACACCGCCAAGGGCCTGGAGTTCCCGGTCGTCTTCCTCACCGGGATGGAGGACGGTACCTTCCCCCATGTGCGCGCGCTGGGCGACAACAAGGAGCTTGAGGAGGAGCGGCGCCTGGCCTATGTCGGTATCACCCGCGCCCGCGAGCGGCTGCACCTCTCGAGGGCGATCGTGCGCTCAGGGTGGGGATCGCCGCAGTACAACCCGGCGTCGCGCTTCCTTGATGAGATTCCCGCTGACCTGCTCGACTGGCAGCGCACCGAGACCACCGGTATGCGGTCGGCATCCGCCCCGGCCGTGGCGACCCTGGCAGGGCGTCCCGGGGTCTGGTCTCCGGGGAACCGGCCGATGATCTTGCTGCGGTCCGGCGACCGGGTCAGCCACGACTCGTTCGGCCTGGGCACGGTGGTGCGGGTCGAGGGTGAGGGTGACAAGGCCATGGCGCATGTCGACTTCGGGACCCAAACCGGGGTCAAGCGGCTGCTTCTGCGCTACGCCCCGCTCGAGAAGCTCTGAACACCCTGCCGGCGAACCTCCGAGGGCGGGTCGCCCTGACGCCGGCGGGTGGCTTGGCGGGGGACCCGTGAGAGTGTGTTGCCGGGGCCCTGCGGCGCGAGGCTGGCTAGGAGGCGATGTTGTGACGCGTGAGCCAGGGTCCGGGATCAACGGGGTCGCCGCCGTCGGGGTGGATCTCCAGGTGCAGGTGCGGACCGGTCGAGTGGCCGGTGTTGCCCGACCGCCCGACGACCTGTCCGGGGTCAACGGAGTCACCCTTGTTGACCGAGACACTCGACATGTGCCCGTAGTAGCTGATGGTCCCGTCCCAGTAGCGAATCCTGACCAGGATGCCGTACCCGGAGATCGGGCCGGCGAAGTCCACCTTGCCGGTCGACATGGACGCCAGGGGGGTTCCGACAGAGACCGCGAAGTCCTCGCCTGCGTGCAGGCGGCCCCAACGATAGCCGAAGCCGGACGTCTTGACGGGGTTCGTGATCGGCAGCCGCCAGCTGCGAACCAGCGCCCGCTTGGCCTCTACGGCCCTCGCCGCCCGCTTGGCCTCCACGGCCCTCGCCGCGAGCTTCTTGCGCTCGACTCCACGGGCGACAGTGCCGGCCCGGACGACGGCCACGTCACGCGCGACCGTTTTGGCCCGGCTGTCACGTGCGACGGCCTGGGCGAGAGCGATTTCTTTGAGGTGGCGGGCGCCCAGGGCATCGGGTGAGGCTGCCGTGGTCCGCGGTGAGGCCAGGGTCGCGGCCCTCTGGCCAAAGCCGGCAGACTGGGCCTTGGAGGACGTTGCCACCGCTGCGCCGGTCGCGCAGAACATCAGCGCCACAGCGACTGAGGTGGGCAGCGCCAGGCCGGCGACGAGGCGGCGTGGTTTGGGTGTTGCCTGGTGGCGTGCACGGTGGCGGGCATCATGCGGACTGTGCGACACAGGCAAAACCTCACGGGAGCGAATATGGACGAGTTGAGGTTAGCGCGACTTATTTGCTATCCCTAATTTGACAATTCTTTACCTTTCATCTATTGAGATTCCGCACCATTAGGTGGCTTCCTCGACAGCACCACTGCGGCGCGGGCGGGGTCGAGTCACGGGCAGCGCAGGAGCCGGTCAGGTTCGGGTCAGGGTCGGCGGCAGGCCCTGCCCCTGAGCTCGGTGACGCCAGCCGTGAGCAGGCTTCCGTCGGCGCCCAGGTGCGCCAGCATGGTCGAGATCCCGTGAACGACGTCCCCGTTGATGGGCAGGCTCATATGGCCGGTTCCATGAACCCCGATATTGCGAACGGTCAGATCCGGGTGATTCAGCTTGGCATTGCGTTGCGGAAAGACCAGCTGGTCCAGGTCGGACCAGTAGGCCACGAACCGGGTCCCGCAGGCCGGCACCGGGGCGCCGAGCTCGCGCATGAGCGGGCTGCCGGGTCGCAGCTGCCGGCACAGGTGAGACGGCAACGCATAGGCGTTGAAGGTCCCTCCGTGCGGTGTGCCCAGGGTGACCAGCGTGTGCACTCTCTGGTCACCGCCCAGGCGGGTGACGTAGTACCGGGCGATCAGGCCGCCGAGGCTGTGGCCCACGACGTGCACCCGTTCGTAGCCGGTCTCGGCCACCAGAGACTCGACCTCCTCGGCAAGCCAGGCTGCGGCGACACGCACATCGGAGGTCAGCGGGGAGTAGTTGATGGAGACGACCCTGCCGAAACCGCGTCGCCGAAGCCCCCGACGCAGCCGGCTGAAGATGGAGCGGTTGTCGATCATGCCGTGCACCAGCAGGATCGGTGTGCCGGCCGCCTCGACGTCGCCGATCACCAGCCCGCGTTGCATGGGTGGGAGCTCCTGCACGCTGTATCCGTGCCCCTCGTAGCTGTCCGGGCCGCCCAGCAGCCCGAGCGGGTAGAGCGCGACATGGGTGCTTGCCCAGACCAGCTCGACGGCGGCGCCGGCCACACCGGACGGCGTCAGCAGGGCCCTGGCGGCACCACTGAGGACGTCAGAGGTCCCCTGGGCCGTCACCAGGACCGCGTCCCGAGCGCGCTCAAGGGCGCTGCGGCTGTTGGCCTGCAGGCTCGCTAGTCGCCCGGGCTGGTGAGCCGGTTCCCGTGGTTGTGACGCTGGACTCTCGAACATGGTCGTGCAACGGTAGTAGCAGGACAATCCGGTTGTCGAGAGCAAGCGCAGGCGACATCTGCGGGACTGCTGCGGCGGAGTTTGCCTTGCGGACCAGGTGCCCTGACCATCGCCGGGTGAGCAGTCCCGACCGGCGGATTGTAGTCTTCAGCCTATGAACGAATCTCCGTTACGGATTGTTGTGGCAAAACCCGGGCTTGACGGACACGACCGGGGGGCGAAAGTAGTAGCCCGTGCCTTGCGTGACGCCGGCATGGAGGTCGTCTACACCGGTCTGCACCAGACCCCCGAGCAGATCGTCGAAGCCGCCATCCAGGAGGACGCTGACGCCGTTGGCCTCTCGGTCCTGTCTGGTGCCCATATGACGTTGTTCGCCAAGGTCGCGGCGCTGCTCGCCGAGCGTGACGCCAAGGACATCGTCGTGTTCGGTGGCGGCATCATCCCGGAGGCGGACATCCCTGAGCTGGGCAAGCTCGGTGTCGCCAAGGTCTTCACTCCCGGTGCGACGACCACGGACATCGTGGAGTGGGTTCGCACCAACGTCCACGCCAGCTGAGGTCCGGCTGGCTGAAGTCGCTGCCCGCCGCTGTTTTCAGGGCTCGTTGACGTCATCGGTCAATGTGGTTCGTCTCATCCGGGGCACCCCTGCGCAACTGCCGGGCGGGGTTGCGGATTACCATCCGAGGAGATGTTCCCGGCGAAGATGAGGATGAACTCGTGGACCTGTTCGAATACCAAGCGCGCGACATGTTCGAGGCGCACGGAGTGCCGGTGCTGGCTGGCATCGTCGCCGAGACCGTTGAGGAAGCACGCGCGGCGGCGGTGACAATCGGTGCCGGCAGCCGCGCAGTGGTGGTCGTCAAGGCGCAGGTCAAGGTTGGCGGACGTGGCAAGGCTGGCGGAGTCAAGGTTGCCAAGTCTCCTGACGAGGCAGCCGAGGCTGCCTCTCAGATACTCGGCATGGGCATCAAGGGCCACACGGTGCACAAGGTGATGATCGCCGCTGGTGCGCAGATCGAGCAGGAGTACTACTTCTCTGTCCTGCTCGACCGGGCGAACCGCTCCTCCCTGGCCATGGCCAGCAAGGAGGGCGGCGTGGAGATCGAGGTGCTCGCCGTCGAGCGTCCCGAGGCTCTGGCCCGCATTCCGGTGGACCCGATCGTGGGTATCGACTCGGCCAAGGCGAAGGAGATCGTCGAAGCGGCGAACTTCGACGAGGACGTCAAGGGACAGATTGCAGAAGCTATCCAGAAGCTGTGGACGGTCTACCGCGACGAGGACGCCACGCTGGTCGAGGTCAACCCGCTGGTCAAGACTGCTGACGGCACGATCGTGGCCCTCGACGGCAAGGTCACTCTCGACGACAACGCCGGGTTCCGTCACCCCGGCCACGCAGCGCTCGAGGACAAGGCCTCGGCCGACCCGCTCGAGGCTGCGGCCAAGGCTAAGGACCTCAACTACGTCAAGCTCAGCGGCTCTGTGGGCATCATCGGCAACGGCGCAGGCCTTGTCATGTCGACCCTGGACTGCGTTGCCTACGCCGGTGAGGAGTTCGGCGGGCCGGGCGAGCACCCGGAGCCGGCCAACTTCCTCGACATCGGTGGCGGCGCATCCGCGAAGGTCATGACCGACGGGTTGCACATCATCCTGGGCGACGAGCAGGTCAAGTCGGTGTTCGTCAACGTCTTCGGCGGCATCACCTCCTGTGACGCTGTCGCCCACGGCATCGTGGGTGCCCTTAAGGTCCTCGGTGACGAGGCCACCAAGCCACTGGTCGTTCGACTGGACGGCAACAACGTCGACGAAGGCCGTCGTATCCTCGCCGACGCCGCGCACCCTCTGGTGACCGTCGAAGAAACCATGGATGGCGCCGCCCGCAAGGCCGCCGAACTGGCTTACGCCGCCGACAAGAACTGAAAGGCGCAATCACCATGGCTATTTTCCTTACCGCAAGCTCCAAGGTCATCGTGCAGGGCATGACCGGCTCCGAGGGCCAGAAGCACACCCAGCTCATGCTGGCCTCGGGCACCAATATCGTCGGTGGCGTGACTCCCGGCAAGGGCGGACAGAAAGTCGAGTTCGACTCGGGGGTCTCCATACCGGTCTTCGGTTCGGTGGCTGAGGCTGTCGAGGCCACCGGTGCCGACGTGACCGTCGTCTTCGTCCCGGCCAAGTTCACCAAGGCCGCTGTGATGGAGGCCATCGACGCCAAGATCCCGCTTGCCGTCGTCATCACCGAGGGCGTCGCAGTCAAGGACAGCGCCGAGTTCTGGACCTACGCGAAGCAGTCCGGCGGGACGCGCATCATTGGCCCCAACTGCCCCGGGATCATCAGCCCCGGCGCATCCAACGCGGGAATCATCCCATCGACGATCGCTGGCGCCGGACGCATCGGGCTCGTCTCCAAGTCGGGCACTCTGACCTACCAGATGATCTATGAGCTGCGAGACTTCGGATTCTCAACCGCTGTGGGCATCGGCGGGGACCCGATCATCGGGACCACCCACATCGACTGCCTCGAGGCATTCCAGAACGACCCCGACACCGATGCGATCGTCATGATCGGTGAGATCGGCGGGGACGCCGAGGAGCGGGCAGCGGCCTACATCAAGGAGCACGTCACCAAGCCGGTTGTCGGCTACGTGGCCGGCTTCACCGCCCCTGAGGGCAAGACCATGGGTCACGCGGGCGCCATCGTGTCCGGTTCGTCCGGCACCGCTGCTGCCAAGCAGGAGGCCCTCGAGGCCGCCGGGGTCAAGGTCGGCAAGACGCCGTCCGCGACCGCGGAGCTGATGCGTGAGGTCATGAAGAAGCTGGTCTGATCCTGTCGTGAGACGGCTCGTTGGGCCGGTCACCTCGTCGAGGTGACCGGCCCAACGCGCTGTCCCGGCATTGACCCCGACCCAAGACCCTTGGCTTTGCACCCGATTCCACCTGCTCCGACGGCGGGCATCCTCGCAGTCAGACCGGCCTGCACATGCCAGAGGCCGACCAGCCGCCGCGCAGATCGTTGATCAGCTCGTTGAAGATCGTGCCCGCAGCACCGGTTTGCGGGTCCTCCAGCCTGACCGGACCGCCCGCGGGTGACTGAACCAAGGTCACCAGATCATCGGAGAAGCCGGCGCTGGTGCTGCTAGCCGTGAGTCGAGGCCACGGCAGGGCGGAGGTGGCCGTGGCCACCCGCCTGGCAGCCACCGGCGTGAGCCTGCACTGCCATCGTGTCCTGCCCTTCTGGGTGACCGACACAAGTCCCTCCCCGTTGACGACCAGAACGTCATGAAAACCGGCGACCCCACCGATCCGCGTGATCGTCAGCGGGAAGACCGCGGGCTGGGACATACTGGGCGAATCCTTCGGGGAGCCGCAGGCGGTCGTGGCCACCGCGACGGCCAGGCAGAACGGGGCGAGGGCGGGAGATCGCATTAGTCCATCCTGCACTCATGGGCGGGGACACTCCTGTCAACAAGTCATTTTGACAGCACCCGAAACGCTCATCACAATGACGGTGCCATCACGCTGGCGAGCGCCAGGCGCCGGCCCCACCGAAGGAGATGCGCCCTTGCGTTGTCTGAGACTCAGCGTGGCATCCGGGGTTCTTCTTGCCGTGGTCATGGCGAGCGGGTCTGTGACGGCCTATGGCGCGCCGACCCCGACGCCGACTTCGACGCCGTCTTCCTCTGCGTCGTCGCCCTCTGGTAGGGCTGGCAGGATTGCTGTCGAGCAGTCCCGCGCTGGCTCCACCGAGCGGGCCCTGGGCCTGGACGGCGCTGAGGACCTCGTGGTCAGGGATGTCATCACCGATCCTGACGGCACGACCAATGTGCGGTACGACCGGACCTATCGCGGGTTGCGGGTCGTCGGTGGCGACTTGGTGAGCCACCGGGTCAGGTCCGGCAAGATCAAGGCAGTCAGCTGGAACGGCTCCCCTGAGGTGGTGGTGGCCTCGACCACCCCGAAGCTCAGCCTGTCGGCGGCCCGGGCTGCGGGTGGCCGGAAGGCTTCGTTGATGCAGCAGGGTGCTGCGGCGACCAAGGGTGAGCTGGTCGTCTACTCCCCGGGCGGGTCCGGCAAGGCGAAGCCGAGGCTGGCCTATGACGTGCTCACCACCGGTGTGCGTGCCGACCAGACGCCCAGCCGGGTGCACACCATTGTCGATGCCGGCACTGGTGCCACGATGTCGTCCTGGGACGAGATCGTGAACGGCACCGGTAACGGCATCTACGTGGGTACGGTGCCCATCGACACCACTGGTACCCCCGGCCACTACTCGATGAGGAACGCAGTGGGCAACTACACCACGGATCTCAACGGCCTCGGAAACGGCTTGGGCGGCGATATCTTCAATGTTCCGGGAACAACCTTCACCGACGCTGACAACGCCTGGGGCAATGGCGCGGTCACCGATCGGGCCTCGGCCGGGGTCGATGCCCACTATGGCGCGGGGAAGACCTTCAACTATTTCAAAAACGTCCTCGGCCGCAACGGCATCCGGAACAACGGGGTCGGCGCACGTTCACGAGTCCACTACGGCAACGGCTACCTCAACGCGTTCTGGGATGGCACCCAGATGACCTACGGCGACGGGGCGGGCAACGCCCACCCCGTCGTCGAGCTCGACGTGGCAGGCCATGAGATGACTCATGGCGTCACCGAGAACACCGCCGCGCTGGTCGGGGTGGGTGAGGCCGGGGGCCTGGACGAGGCGACCTCGGACATCTTCGGCACGTCCGTGGAGTGGTACGCGGCAAACGCCGTCGACACCCCGGACTACCTCATCGGCGAGCTGATCAACCTCAATGGCGACGGGACGCCGCTGCGCTACCTGGACCGGCCCTCCCGCGACAATGTCTCGCCGGACTGCTGGTCTCCCACCTTGGGCGGCATGGACGTGCACCTCTCGGCAGGGCCGTTGAACCACTGGTTCTACCTGGCCTCCGAGGGGTCGGGGGCCAAGGTCCTCAACGGTGTCTCCTACAACAGCCCGACGTGTAACTCCTCGACGGTGACCCCGGTCGGCCGGGACAAGGCCGCCCGGATCTGGTATCGGACGCTGACGACGTACCTCACCTCGAGCAGCACCTACGCCGCAGCCCGGGAGGGAGCCATCCAGTCCGCCAAGGACCTGTACGGCGCCGGGTCGGCCGAGTGCGTGGGCATCGCGGCCTCTTTCTCGGCGATCGCAGTGCCGCCCGGAGCGGCGACCTGTGGCATGACCACGCCACCCCCGCTGGGCAACAACCTGCTGCGCAACCCTGGATTCGAGTCGGGCAACACCCTCTGGTCCGCGACTCCTTCTGGCGGGATTCCCATCATCAACAGGCCAGGATCGGGCGCCGCCCATTCCGGGGCCTGGGACGCCTGGTTGTGCGGAACCGGCGCGGAGTCCCACGACTCGATCTCGCAGCTGGTGACAATACCGGCGGGCAGGCGAGCAATCCTGTCGTACTACGTGCTCATCGGAACGTCCGAGTCCCCGAACGACCAGGCGTTCGACACGTTGACGGTCCGGGCGGGCTCGACCATGCTGCAGACCCTGTCCAACCTCAACGCGTCAGGCAGGTACCAGCTCAAGACGGTGAACCTGTCGGCGTATGCCGGCCAGACGATCTCGCTGTCCTTCTCCGGCGACGAGGACGCGTCGGCGGCCACCTCGTTCGTTCTCGACGACCTTGCGGTGACCACGTCGCCGTTGGACTTCAGCGGTGACGGCAAGATCGACCTGCTGGCGGCCAGGACCAATGGCGACCTGTACCTCTACCGGGGCAGTGGTCTGGGTGGTTTTGCCGGGGCAGGGGTGAAGATCGGTGCAGGGTGGAACATGTTCTCGAAGGTGTTCGCTCCTGGCGACTTCAGTGGTGATGGCAGGGCCGACGTGGCGGCGGTCAAGCCGCACGGCGAGCTGTACCTGTACCGGGGCAACGGTCTGGGTGGTTTTGCCGGGGCAGGGGTGAAGATCGGTAGCGGGTGGAGCATGTTCTCCAGGGTGTTCTCCCCGGGCGACTTCAGTGGTGATGGCAAGGCTGACCTGGTGGCCGTGAAGCCCGGCGGCGAGCTGTACCTGTACCGGGGCAATGGTCTGGGTGGCTTTGCCGGAGCCGGGACACAGACTGGTGTTGTCCGGGGGGTGTTCACGAAGGTGTTCTCTCCCCGTGACTTCAGTGGTGATGGCAAGGCTGACCTGGTGGCGGCCATGACCAACGGCGACCTGTACCTGTATCGGGGCAGTGGTCTGGGTGGTCTTGCCGGGGTAGGGATGAAGATCGGTAGCGGGTGGGGCACGTTCTCCAGGGTGTTCTCCCCGGGCGACTTCAGCGGTGATGGCAAGACCGATCTGGTGGCGGTGAAGCCCACTGGCGAGCTGTACCTGTACCGCGGCAATGGCCTGGGTGGTTTTGCCGGAGCCGTGACAAAGATCGGTGTTGGCTGGGGCACATTCGCCCAGGTGCTCTGACCTGGACATCTCCCAGGCAGGGGTAATCTGGGCCCGCGCGGCGCGCCCCGTGTGGGGTTGTGGCCGTCAGCAGCGACCATAGACTCCTGATGAGCCTCTTCGATCGCGTGCGCAACCTCAATGTCACCTCCCCCCCGTCATCCTCGGAGGCGATGGTAGGTGGCCCTCTCCGGTTGAGCGCGGCGATGTCGGGTGTCTCGGCCGCGCTGGTGTCGTTGCTCGTCATCGTGCTGCCCGTGCTGCTCGCCTGGGTCGCCAGCCCGAAGAGCACCGTCAGCTGGACCCAGGCACTCTCGGTGGGTTCCTGCGTCTGGCTGCTGGCCAACGGCGCACAGCTGAGCGCCGGGTCCGCCACCATCTCGCTGACGCCCCTGCTGCTCGCGGCCCTATCAGTCCTCGTGGCTACTGTCGCGGCCCGCCAGATGCTCATGCAGCTCGATGATGGTCGTCCCAGCAGGTTGCAGAAGTGTGGAGGCCTGCGTCGTGACGTCGCTGACGCAGGCGTCGCCTTCGTCTTCGCGTACGCCGCCATGGGACTGGTCGTGACCCTCGCCACGGCCGGCGACCCCCTCAGCGCCTCGCTGGGGGGTGCTGTCGCGGGGACGGCCGTGGTGGGCGTGGTCTCAGTCCTGATCGCCCTCACGATGGAGTTTCGGGGCCAGGTCGGTGCGGTGGCGCCCGGCCTCGCCACGGTGCTGAAGAACCGGGTGCCCATCCATCTGCGCCGGGCCGTCCGTCCGGGGCTGTGGGGCGCCTTCGCGGTCTTCGGTGCCGGGGCGGCATTGACTCTGGTGATGGTCGTGACGCACCTGGGCCGGATCAGCAGGCTGTATGACGCACTCGGGCCCGATCCGGTCGGAGTCGTCGTGATCAGCCTCGGCCAGCTGATGGTCCTGCCGAACGTCGCGCTCTGGGCCGCCTCGTGGATGGCGGGTCCGGGCTTCGGCCTCGGTGAGGGGACCGCCATCACCTGGTCACAGTCCAACCCCGGCCTGCTGCCGCTCATCCCCGGGCTGGGCGCCGTGCCGGCCCCCGGTCAGCTACCGGCCGGTCTGTGGTTCAGCGTCCTGGTTCCGGTTGCGGCCGGGTCACTGGTCGGTTGGCGGGCCCTTCGTGCCGTGGCCCGGCTCTCGTCCTGGCGGGTGAAGGCAACGGTGGCAGGTGCGGCGTGCGCGGTTGCCTCGCTGCTCCTCACCTTGGCCAGCGTCCTGGCCGGCGGTTCGCTGGGTGCCGCACGGCTCAGCGGGGTGGGCGCGCCGTCGTTGCTGTTCGGGGCGGCGGTGCTTGCGGAGCTACTGCTCGGAGCGGCGGTCGTTGTCGGCCTCAGCCACCTGCGCGCTGCCCGAACCTGAGAAATCCGCCGACGATCGACTCGAGACTGCCATAGCGAGAGTTGCAGTCCGCCGCGGCCACCGCGGTATTCGCCCCCTGGGTGCAGTCCTGAAGGGTTTTCACCGTGCCGTAGAAGGCATAGGGCAACAGCACCATCGCGGCGAGCAGGCACACCAGGACAAGACCGACCACGCTGGACGCGACGCTGCGAGCCGGCGCCCCGCCCGCAGACCTGGCCCGGATCGCGAGAACTGACTCGAACCCCGCCCAGGCCAGGGGGATCAGGGCCGCCGCGCTGTATGGCAGCGGGGATCCCGCGGCGATGAGCCCGGTCAGCATCAGCAGGGCGGCCCGACGCGAGTGCGCCACCCCGGGCGGCAGGGCAGGTGACTTGCGGGGCGGGGCCAAGGTGTCTCCAGGCATGGGAGGGTGGGCAGGGTAGGTCTGTTGTCAGATATCGTCTCCCATCGTGAGGAACATGCCGACCACCGGGTCGACCGCCGGGTCCGTGGTGGTTCTCGTCTCGGGCCACGGCTCGAACCTCCAGGCGCTCATCGACGCCGCGACCCACCCCGCATACGGGGTGCGGATCGCCGCGGTCGGTGCTGATCGCGGCGACATCCAGGGCCTGAGCCGCGCGCGGCGTGCGGGGGTCCCCACCTTTGTCTGCCGGGTCGCCGACTTCGCCACCCGGGCGCAGTGGGATGCGGCACTGACCTCGCAGGTGGCGGCATACCGGCCCGACCTCGTGGTTCTGGCCGGTTTCATGAGGCTGGCTGGTGACGCGTTCCTGGCGCAGTTTGGCGGGCGCACCGTCAACACCCATCCCGCTCTCTCGCCGTCCTTCCCCGGGATCCAGGGCCCCCGGGAGGCACTCGACTATGGCGTGAAGGTCACCGGCTGCACGCTCTTCGTGGTCGACGCCGGGGTGGACACGGGCCCGATCGTGGCTCAGCGGGCCGTCAGCGTGCACGATGACGACACCGTCGAGATCCTGCACGAACGCATCAAGACGCAGGAGCGCCAGATGCTCGTCGACTACGTGGGCCGGATGGTCCGCAATGGTTTCTCCGTCACCGAACGAAAGGTCACCATCTCGTGAGCGAGTCGAAGGCTTCCGGCAAGCGTGCCGTTCACCGGGCGCTCATCTCCGTCTATGACAAGACAGGTCTGGAGGTGTTGGCCCGCGGCCTGCATGAAGCGGGAGTCGCCCTGGTGTCGACGGGTTCCACGGCCGCCCGGATCGCTGACGCCGGCGTTCCGGTGACCCGGGTCGAGGACCTCACCGGCTTCCCCGAGTGCCTCGACGGTCGGGTCAAGACCCTGCACCCGGCTATCCATGCCGGGATCCTGGCCGACACCGGCAACCCCGCCCACCTCGCGCAGCTCGCCGACCTCGGTATCGAGCCGTTCGACCTGGTTGTCTCCAACCTCTACCCGTTCACCGATACGGTGAACGCCGGAGCCAATCAGCAGGAGTGCATCGAACAGATCGATATTGGTGGCCCCTCGATGGTGCGAGCCGCAGCCAAGAACCATGCAAGTGTCACGATCGTAACGAACCCCGCGGAGTACGGCTCGGTGCTGGTCGCCGTCCGTGGCGGCGGCTTCACCCTCGGCCAGCGCAAGACGCTCGCGGCAGAGGCTTTCGTGCACACGGCCAGCTACGACCTCGCCGTCGCCAGCTGGATGGGCAGCGTGCTGGCCGACACCAGTGATGGCACCGGGTTCCCGGCGTGGGTGGGCGCCACCTGGAACCGGGCGAACGTCCTTCGCTACGGCGAGAACCCGCACCAGAAGGCCGCCCTGTACGCCCACTGGCGCCCTGGTATCGCGACTGCCGAGCTGCTTCACGGCAAGGAGATGTCCTACAACAACTTCATCGACGCCGATGCCGCCCAGCGCGCGGCCTACGACCAGGCCGATCCGGCCGTGGCCATCATCAAGCACGCCAACCCCTGCGGCATCGCGATCGGCGCCGACATTGCCACGGCCTACCAGCGCGCTCATGCCTGCGACCCGCAGTCGGCGTTCGGCGGCGTCATCGCGGCCAACCGCACTGTCACGGCGGCGATGGCGGAGGAGGTTGCCAAGGTTTTCACCGAGGTCGTGGTTGCTCCGGCATTCGAGCCGGCGGCACGCGAGATCCTCCAGCGCAAGAAGTCGATTCGTCTGCTGCAGCTGCCGGAGGGGATGGAGCGGGGTGCCGAGCAGGTCGACTTTCGGGCGGTCAGCGGCGGGATCCTCATGCAGACTCGCGACAGGATCGACGCTGTCGTAGGGGACGGGGTGGGCGGCGCTGCCGATGCCGAGGGAGCCGGTGGTGATGACCCATCTCGCTGGAGGCTGGTCTGTGGTGACCCGGCCGACGCGGCCACGCTGGCCGACCTGGGATTCGCCTGGCGGGCCATCAGGGCGGTCAAGTCCAACGCCATCCTGCTCGTCAAGGCCGGGGCCAGCGTGGGGGTCGGGATGGGCCAGGTCAACCGGGTGGACTCCTGTCATCTGGCGGTCACCCGCGCCGGTTCGGACCGTGCGGCCGGCTCCGTGGCGGCCTCGGACGCGTTCTTCCCGTTCGCCGACGGCTTGCAGGTGCTCTTGGACGCTGGTGTCCATGCCGTCGTCCAGCCCGGTGGGTCTGTTCGCGACCCCGAGGTCATCGAGGCTGCGACGGCGGCCGGTATCACCATGTACTTCACGGGCACCCGGCACTTCGCGCACTGAGCTCGGAGGTCGGTCCGGGTGGGCGAGGCTGGGACGCGCTGGGCTAATGCTGGGACGCGCTGGGACGCGCTGGGATGCGCCGGGACGCGCTGGGCAAGTGCTGTGCTATCGCGGTGCCGCGCACACCGGACGGCTCATGGCGGTGATGATCTTGTTGTCGATCGACACCAAGTGCGCGGCGCACAGGCACACCATGCGGCCGCCCGGCAGCCCCTGCATGGTCACGTGCGGCGCCGTTGTCGGGCTGGTGCCGTAGTTGAAGATCGCCCTTGCCCTGGTGGTGCCAGGTCCCTGGTAGATCACCGTGGCCATGACGTCGGGGCGGATCGGCATGTTCCAGGACACGATGAGCTCGCCCCCGCTGCGGCCCCTGGCCACGGCCAGTCCGGTCGGGGCGTACCTGGCTGCAGCCTGTCTGGTGCCGGCTGACGAGGCGCTCGACGAACTCTGGCGGGGTTCGTCGGTGTGGGAGCCCAGTCCCCACACCATGAACGCCATCACCACGGCTGCCAGGGCTGCCACGGTGCCGCCGACAATGACGAGCAGGCGTCTGGCGCTGACCGGCGACGCCACTGGCACCAGCGGTTCGTGCGTGGACGGCAGCGCATCCTCGGCTGCGCTCAGCCGCTGGCCCAGGCTGGTGAGGCTGGCACCGAGCTCCGCGGACGTGGGGCGATCCTGTGGCCTTGCGGACATGGATCTGCGCAGCAGCTTCTCGAGCTCGGGCGGGACGCCGTGACGGGCGATGACCGGGAGGTCGTTGCGCAGGATGCGAGTGACCAGCGGGGCCAGACCGGTGCTGGCCTCCCTGGCGAACGGCGCCTGGCCGGCCAGCAGCGTGTAGAGGGTCGAGCCGAGCGAGTAGATGTCCGCCGCGGCGGTGCCCGCCTTGCCCTCGAGGATCTCCGGGGCAGCGTGAACCACCGTGTAGGCCGCTGTCTCGGTCATGTTGTCGTCCTCGGCGACCACATTGGCGATCCCGAAGTCGGCCAGGGCGGGCTCGCCGTAGGACGTCAGCAACACGTTGCGCGGCTTCACGTCCCGATGCAGGATGCTGGCCCCGTGGGCGGCACCGAGGGCGCCACACAGCCGGGCGCCGATGAAGACGACCTCGGCCACCGGCAGCGGGCCCACTCTGGCCAGCTTGTGTGCCAGCGAGCCTCCTGAGCAGTATTCCATCGCCAGCCATGGGCGGCGGCCTGCGGTGGTGCCCGCGTCGTAGACGGTCACGATGTTCGGGTGCGAGGAGACCCGGCCGATGGCCAGGCACTCGGCCCTGAAACGCCGCAGCTGACGTTCGCCGAGACTGTCCGAGCGCAGGATCTTGAGCGCGACCGTCCGGTCGAAGCGGGTGTCGCGTCCGCGATAGACCACGGCGAAGCCACCCTGGTCGATGCGGGTGAGGTTCTCGTACCCGTCGGGCGCGTCACCGTCCTCGACCCGCGAGCCGCCCTCCGGGCGAGGGGTTGCCGGGCCGTCCTTGCCCACTGCCACGCTCACCCCGTGTCTCTTGCATGCCGAGGCGACGGCCTCCCCTGCAGTTTCTCACGGACGGGGGACCGGAAAGGTCGGCCGGTGCCCCCCTGTGGAAAGATGCAGCGCATGACCGCGCAGATCCTGGATGGCAAGGCGACCCTGGCAACGATCAAGGACGAGCTGAAGGACCGGATCGCATCGCTGGCGGGGCGGGGTATCGTCCCGGGTCTGGGGACCGTGCGGGTCGGGGAGGACCCCGGAACCCGGTGGTACGTCAATGCCAAGCACAAGGACTGCGCCGAGATCGGTATCGCAAGCATCCGGCATGACCTGCCCACCGGCGCCACCCAGTCCGAGGTCGAGGCCGTCCTGGACCAGCTCAACTCGGATCCTGCGTGCACCGGGTACCTGGTCCAGCAGCCGACCGGGCTCGACGAGTTCGCCCTGCTGTCCCGGGTGGATCCGGTCAAGGACGTTGACGGGCTGCACCCGTACAATCTCGGCTGTCTGGTCCTGGGGCAGGCAGCACCCCTGCCATGCACCCCGGTGGGCATCATCGAGCTGCTGCGCCGCTATGACGTCCCGATCGCCGGTGCCCAGGTGGTCGTCGTCGGGCGCGGCCTCACCGTGGGCCGGCCCCTTGGCCTGTTGCTGACCCGGCGCAGTGAGAACGCCACCGTCACGTTGTGCCACACGGGAACCCACGACCTGGACAGGCACGTGGCCAGCGCGGACATCGTGGTCGCCGCGGCCGGGGTGGCCGCCATCATCAGGGCCGAGATGGTCAAGCCCGGAGCAGCGGTGATCGACGTGGGAGTCAGCCGCGAGATCGGCGACGACGGGACGTCACGGGTGGTCGGCGACGTCCACCCGGACGTGGCCGAGGTCGCTGGCTGGCTGACCCCCAACCCCGGGGGCGTGGGGCCGATGACGCGAGCCATGCTGCTCAGAAACGTCGTGGATGCCGCCGAGGCTGCCGAGCGTGCGTCCCGTCGATGACCTCTGCCCGCTTCGGCGCGTTGTGGCTGGTTGCTGCCGCGATGATCTCCGGTGTGCTGGTGATCGGCTTCGGCTCGGTGCGCTGGGGTGGGTTCGTTCTCTGTGGTGCCGTGTTTGGCGGCGCGGTGATCAGGCTTGTGCTGCCGAAGGGGCGGGCCGGCGCGCTGGTCGTACGTTCTCGCGCCGCCGATGTGCTGTTCCTTCTCGGTATGGCGATCGCCCTGTTCGTCATCGTCATCACTCTGGATCTGCAACCGCGGGGCTGAGCCGTGGAAGGAATATGCCTCTGCCCGCCGGCACGGGGTGCGGGCGGGCAGAGGCGTACGGAGACCGGACCTACCAGGCTACTTGATCAGGCCCATGCTCTTGACGGCGTCGCGCTCCTCTGCCAGCTCGGCGGTCGAGGCGTCGATGCGGGCACGGGAGAAGTCGTTGATCTCCAGGCCCTGGACGATCTCCCAGCTGCCGTCCTTGGTGGTCACCGGGAAGGACGAGATCAGGCCCTCGGGGACCCCGTAGGAACCATCTGACACGACGGCCATCGAGAGCCAGTCACCCTCGGGGGAGCCACTCATCCAGTCGCGGGCGCTGTCGACGGTCGACGAAGCGGCTGAGGCGGCCGAGGAGGAGCCGCGTGCGGCGATGATGGCCGCACCCCTCTTCTGGACGGTCGGGATGAAGTCGGTCTCCAGCCAGGCCTGGTCGTTGACCAGCTGTGCCGCGTTCTGGCCGTTGACCTCGGCGTGGAAGATGTCCGGGTACTGGGTCGCCGAGTGGTTGCCCCAGATCGTCATCTTGGCGATGTCGTTGGTGCTGACGCCGGTCTTGGCGGCCAGCTGTGCGAGGGCACGGTTGTGGTCGAGACGCGTCAGTGCCGAGAAGCGCTCGCGGGGGATGTCAGGGGCATTGCTCATCGCGATGAGGGCGTTGGTGTTGGCCGGGTTCCCGGTCACCGCGATGCGGACGTCATCGGCCGCGTGGTCGTTGAGGGCCTTGCCCTGGCCGGTGAAGATCGCGCCGTTGGCCTCGAGCAGGTCGCTGCGCTCCATGCCGGGGCCGCGCGGGCGGGCGCCGACGAGCAGGGCTAGGTTGACGCCCTCGAAGATGGTGTTCGGGTCGTCGCCGATCTGGATGCCGGCCAGCGTCGGGAAGGCGCAGTCGTCGAGCTCCATGACGACGCCCTCGAGGGTCTTCAGGGCCGGGGTGATCTCAAGAAGCCGCAGCTCCACGGGGGTGTCCTTGCCGAACAGGGCACCACTGGCGATATGGAAGAGCAGGCTGTAGCCGATCTGGCCCGCTGCGCCGGTGATGGCGACTTTGACTGGAGTAGTGCTCACGGTGCTGTGCCCCTTCGGACGGAGTGTGTTGATACCTGCCGACGTTAGCAGCGCCCCATGAACACCCGGCATGCCGCCTGAGGTACGGCCGGGTGGTCCGGGGGTGCACCTCCCACGGGTTCGAATACAAAGTATCTTGATATCAAGGTAATCTCTGGACCAGTTCATCAAAGCAACCCGAGGTCGAACCGAGGAGCCACAGGTATGAGCAAGATCACAGTGAAGAACCCCGTCGTCGAGCTCGACGGCGATGAGATGACCCGGATCATCTGGCAGTTCATCAAGGACCGGCTGATCCACCCCTACCTGGACATCGACCTCAAGTACTACGACCTGTCGATCCAGAAGCGCGACGAGACCGACGACCAGATCACCATCGACGCAGCGAACGCCATCAAGAAGCACGGTGTCGGCGTCAAGTGCGCGACGATCACCCCCGACGAGGCCCGGGTCAGGGAGTTCGGTCTCAAGGAGATGTGGCGCTCGCCCAACGGCACGGTCCGCAACATCCTTGGCGGCACCATCTTCCGCGAGCCGATCATCATCTCCAACATCCCCCGGCTGGTCCCGGGCTGGACCAAGCCGATCATCATCGGTCGTCACGCCTTCGGCGACCAGTACCGGGCGACCAACTTCAAGGTTCCCGGCGCCGGCAAGGTGACGATCTCCTGGCACCCGAGCGACCCGTCGGCCGGCGAGCCGATTGAGATGGACGTCGTGGACATGCCGGTCGACGGTGGCGTGGTCATGGGGATGTACAACTTCAACAAGTCCATCGAGGACTTCGCCCGCGCCTCGCTGAACTACGGGCTGCAACGTAAGTACCCGGTCTACCTCTCCACCAAGAACACCATCCTCAAGGCGTACGACGGCACCTTCAAGGACATCTTCCAGGACGTCTTCGACTCCGAGTTCAAGGAGGCTTTCGATGCCGCCGGCCTGACCTATGAGCACCGCCTGATCGACGACATGGTGGCTGCTGCGATGAAGTGGGAAGGCGGCTACGTCTGGGCGTGCAAGAACTATGACGGGGACGTGCAGTCCGACACCGTGGCACAGGGGTTCGGCTCGCTTGGCCTGATGACATCGGTGCTGATGACCCCGGACGGCAAGACCGTCGAGGCGGAGGCCGCGCACGGCACGGTAACCCGGCACTTCCGCCAGCATGAGCAGGGCAGGCCCACCTCCACCAACCCGATCGCCTCGATCTACGCGTGGACCGGCGGCCTCAAGCACCGTGGCAAGCTGGACGGGACCCCCGAGGTGACGGCCTTCGCGCAGACCCTCGAGCGGGTCTGCGTCCAGACCGTCGAGCAGGGCAAGATGACCAAGGACCTCGCCCTGCTGATAGGCCCGGACCAGGCTTTTCTGACCACGGAGGACTTCCTGGCTGCGATCGAACAGAACCTCGCCGCGGCGCTGGCCTGAGCACGGTGTGAGCTGAGCCGGCGGGGGGGAGTGCCGATCGTATGCCCCGCCAGAGCCATCTACGCCTGTATGCGGTCAGCCGATCGGTCAGCTCTGAAGCACAAACGGTTGTCAACATTCTAAAGTGATCAAGCATTCGGGTAATTGCTCAGATGCTTACGGCATGACAACTGGACCCCGTACTCTCGCCCGCCGTACCGGTGGCATCGTCGTGACGCTTCTCGCGCTGAGCCAGGGGGTCATCATGAGCGCTCCCTCGGCGCAGGCCGCCTACTCCCCCAGCGCGGCCACGGTTGCCGCCTATGAGGCCAGGGTGATCTGGCGGATGAACGTCGTGCGGGTCGCCTACCATCGGGGCAGGCTCGCGCCGGCCGCCTGCCCGGACACGTACGCAGAGCGCTGGGGGGCCTATCTTGCGCGGACCGGACGCTTCTATCACCAGTCCATGTACCCGATCCTGGCAGGGTGCAGAGCTCAGCGGGTGGCCGAGAACCTGGCACGCGGCAACGTCAGCGCTGACCGGATCGTGGCTGCCTGGATGGCATCGCCGGGGCACCGCGCCAACGTCCTGGACGGCCGGCTGACCCGGGTCGGGGTGGCTGCGGTCTACCGGAACGGCCAGTGGACGGTCGCCGCCGACTTCTCCCGCCCCTGACCTCGCGGGCAGGCAACGGGCACCACGCGCCCCCCAAGCGGTGACCCCACGGATGGACCCCACGGGTGGACCCGTCAGAATGGTCGGCATGCCCGCGCACGAACCCCCCAGGCCCGCCACCCGCAAGCCGCGTCTGCTGTCCGGGATGCAGCCGACCCACGACTCGCTGCACCTGGGGAACTATCTCGGCGCGCTGCTCAGCTGGGTGAAGATGCAGGAGACCTACGACTCGTTCTACGCCGTGGTCGACCTGCATGCACTCACCGTCGAGGTCGCGCCCGCTACCCTTCGCGACCGCACCCGTCGTACGGCCGCGCAGTACCTTGCGGCAGGCGTGGACCCCTTCCGTTCCACGGTTTTCGTGCAGAGCCACGTCAGTGAGCACGCTCAGCTGGCCTGGGTCCTTTCGTGCATCACGGGGTTCGGTGAGGCCAGCCGGATGACACAGTTCAAGGACAAGTCCGGCAAGCGCGGCGCCGAGGGCACGACCCTGGGCCTGTTCACCTACCCGGTGCTGATGGCGGCGGACATCCTGCTCTACGACGCTGACCAGGTTCCTGTCGGCGAGGATCAGCGTCAGCATCTCGAGCTGACCCGGGACCTCGCGGTCAGGTTCAACAGTCGCTACGGCACAACCTTCACCGTCCCCGAACCGCACATCATGGCATCGACCGCCAAGATTCACGACCTTCAGGACCCGACGTCCAAGATGAGCAAGTCCGCGGCCAGCCAGAGCGGGGTGGTCGACCTGCTCGAAGATCCCAGGATCATCGCCAAGCGGATCAGGTCTGCGGTCACCGACGCTGAGCGGGAAATCCGTTTCGACGAGGCGCGAAAGCCCGGGGTCTCCAACCTCCTGGGTATTCTCAGTGCGCTGTCGGGACGGTCGATGGAGTCGCTGGAGGCCGACTACGAGGGCAAGGGCTACGGCGACCTCAAGAAGGACGTCGCCGAGATCGTCGTCGAGATCGCCACCCCATATCGCGATCGCACCCTCGCCCTGCTGGACGACCCCGCCGAGCTCGACCGCATCCTGGCCGAAGGGGCGGGTCGGGCTAGGGATGTGGCCGGCGAAACCCTGGCCAGGGTCTATGACCGGGTCGGCTTCCTGCCGAGCAAGCGATAGCCGCGGCGGATGACGATGATCAGCGTGTCCATTGCCATCCCGGCTCCTTTCTCCACCGAGCTTCAACGGCTGCGCGCCTCTTTCGGTGACCCGTCGGCCAAGTCCATCTCCCCTCATGTCACGCTGCTCTCGCCGACCGAGGTCGCTGCTGAGAGGAACCCCCGGATCTGCGAGCATCTCCAGCGGGTGGCCGAAGCACAGCAGCCGTTCACCATGCTGTTGCGCAGCACCGGCACCTTCCGTCCGATCTCTCCGGTGGTCTTCGTCCAGGTGGCCGGGGGCATCAGCGCCTGTGAGCGGATCGAGCGAGCCGTCCGCACCGGCCCGCTGAAGCGGGAGGTGGCCTTCTACTACCACCCGCACGTCACCGTCGCCCATCACGTGGATGAGGGGGCGATGGACCGCGCTTTCAGCGAGCTGGCCACCTACGAGTGCTCGTTCGAGGTCAGCTCGTTCGACCTGGTCGAACACGGCGCGGATCTTGTCTGGCGTTCGGTGAGTACCTTCGACTTTGGCGCCGGAGTGAAGAGCGACTCAGGCACGATACGGTGAAGACCATGTTCGCGCGGTTTACCGGGAGCCAGCCAGCTTTGGCCTGGAAGCGCTATGCCGCAGTGCGCGGAAACGTATTAGCCGCAGGAGTCGGCTATTTTGCCTTCTTCTCGGTTTTTCCCGCCGTCGCGCTCGCCTTCGCGGTGTTCGGATTCGTGCTGCGGGGTCACCCCGACCTGTTCGGTTCGGTCATGGACCAGCTGAGTGGGTACCTGCCGGGGTTGATCCAGGACGCTCAGCATCCTGATGGCCTCATCAAGGTCCAGACGCCACCGGCCGTCGCCCTGACGATCACTGGTGTTATCGCCTTCTTCGCCCTGGTGCTGAGCGGTCTGGGCTGGCTGGGGGCGACCCGTGACGGCATCCGTGCGGTCTTCGGAGTGCCGGGGTCTGCGGGCAACCTGGTCATGACCAAGGTCCGCGATCTCGGTGTGCTCTTCACCCTGGGCCTGGGCATCGCGGTCGTCGCGTTGCTGACCAGTGTGACCGGAGGCGCCGCCGGCTGGGTGGCCGGGCAGGTCGGGCTGTCAGGCCAGGGCTGGATCCTCTTCCTGGCGGGCTTCGCGGTCAGCGTCCTGGCTGATACCGGCCTGATGATCCTCCTGCTGCGAGTCGTCTCCGGCGTGAAGGTGCCCTGGCGATATCTTTCCCGGGGGGCGCTGGTGGGCGGGATCGGGCTCAGTCTGCTGAAGGCCACCGCGGCGAGTGTGCTGCCGCGGTTGACCGCCAACCCGTTCTTCGCCTCGTTCGCGATCGTGGTCGGACTCCTGGTCTGGCTCAACCTGATCGCCCGGCTGATCCTGATCTCAGCGGCCTGGGCGGCCAACGACGTCGACAGGATCCGGGCGGCCGGCGAAGAACACTCTGATGGCCAAGAGCTCAGGCAGGTTTCGAAGGCCGGGCCACCCCCGGCGGGTGCGCCCTCGGGTCGCACGACCCGCGACCCCCTGCTGCCGACCTTCGGAGCACGGTCCGGCGACCGTACGACGCTGGGTGCCGGGGTCGTCCTCGGTGCCGTCGCGATGGCTACCACTGGCGCGCTGTCTCGCGGCCTGCGCTCCCTGGTCCGTCACGCCAGAGGCTGAGCCGGCTCAGCGGCGTCTGCGGGCGATGCTACGTCGGGATCGAGCGCGGACCAGGGCCAGCAAGCCGACCACACCCGCCACGCCGACCCAGAACGGCAGTGCCGGTTCGAGCGGGAGCTGGGCTGACGTCTGGGCCTGGATGGCGGCAGGGGCCGGCACGGGTCTTGGCTTCGGCGGGACCGCTTTGCCTGGCGCGACCAGGTCGCCGATCGGGGCGACGGAGGCGCCGTGGGCGAACGCCCAGTCCATCATGGCCGCGGTCGGGCGCCACCCGGCCTGGGCGCTGGACATCTCGGTCACCAGGTAAGTCTTGCCACCTCGGGTGGCCGCCTCGATGTAGGTGAACTTGGCGGCGACCGTGTAGCCGTTCTTGATTCCTATTGCGCCCGCATAGTTGAAGAGCAGCTTGTTGTGGTTGCTGATCTTCAAGCCGGGCTTCCGTTTGCCATCGGCGGTCATGCCGTTGGGCAAGGTCGCGTTCTTGGTGCTCACCATGCGCCGGAAGCTGGGTAGTTTCATCCCCGCACGGCCGATCAGCGCCAGGTCGTACGCGCTGCTGCTCTGACCGGCTTTGTCCAGACCGCTGGGGTCCTTGGCCACGGTGTCCATGGCGTTGAGGCCGGCGGCGGTGACGTTCATCTGGGCCAGGGTCACGGCCAGGCTGTCGTTCCCGCGGGCCAGGGCGTAGGCGGCGTCGTTGCCGGAGGTGATCAACATCCCCTGCAGGAGGGTGTCCACGCTGTATGCCGTGCCGGACATGATCCCGACCCGGGTGCCCTGGGCGCGCACGTCCTGTGGTTTCACCATGATCAACTTGTCCGGGTCCAGCAGCGGGATGAGGGTCAGTGCGGTGAGGGTCTTGAGCGTGCTGGCCGGCAGGTGGCGCTCGTGCGGCGCCCTGGCGACCAGGATCTTCCCGGTGTCCATGTCGGCGACCAGGAACGAGGCGGCGGGCATGGCGGGCGGGGGCGGAACCCTCGGCGTAAGGTTCACGATCACCCCTCGGGCGGCCAGCTGACGGCCTCCGATGGGGTTGCCGACCGCAACTGCGGCGGAGGTGGGACCCACCACGCAGAGTGCGCCCGTGGCGGGGAGCGCGAGGCTCAGCGCGAGGGCGCGGACAGCAAACCGAAAGGATGTCATCTGAGCACAGGATCTTAGCCGATCGAGGTGACCGCTCAGGGACCGCTCAGGGACCCCTCAGGGTCGACCCGGGATGGCGGGTGCGTGGTGCCCGGCGCTGGCGCCTCCAGGGCCTGTACGGTCTGCGACATGGCCAGAAGCGCTGAAACGGGAGGGTCGCCAGCACTATGAGTGAGATCCCGGACGGTACGACACAGGTGACGGGCGGTGTTGACGGGCTGTGGGCGGTGATTCCTGCGGGAGGTGCGGGGACCCGGCTGTGGCCCTTCTCGCGGTCGTCGTCGCCTAAGTTCCTGCACGACATGACGGGCGCCGGGAGCTCACTGCTGCAGTCGACCTGGCACCGGCTGGAGCCTCTGTGCGGCGACCACATCTTGGTCGTGACAGGGGTGCTGCACGAGGCCGCGGTGCGGGTTCAGCTCCCCGGGCTGGCCCCGGCCAACCTCCTGGCAGAGCCCTCGCCCCGCGGCTCGATGGCGGCGATCGGGCTTGCGGCGGCGATTCTCGAACGGCGCGATCCCGATGCCATCATCGGCTCCTTCGCGGCTGACCATGTCATCGGCGAGCCGGAGGTGTTCGTCGACCGTGTCCGGGAGGCGGTCGCGGTCGCGCGCGAGGGCTACGTCGTGACTATTGGCATCGAACCGACCTACCCCGCAACGGGATTCGGCTACATTCGGGTCGGCGACCCGCTGTCGATCGCGGGCGCGCCGCACGGCCGGCAGGTCCGGACGTTTGTGGAGAAGCCTGACGAGGCGACGGCGCGAGGGTTCCTGGAGACGGGCGAATACCACTGGAACGCAGGGATGTTCGTCATGGGGGCCACGGTCCTGCTCGATCTGCTGGCCAGTTTTCACCCCGAGTTGGCGGCCGGACTGCGGTCTATCGCGGCGGAACCGGCCCGCCTGGCCGAGCTGTGGCCGGGGCTGAAGGTGATCGCCATTGACCACGCAGTGGCGGAACCTGCCGCGGCTGCCGGCCGCGTGGCGGTGGTGCCGGGGCGCTTCACCTGGGATGACGTCGGCGACTTCGCCTCACTCGGCTCGCTGCTACCAGATGTCGCAGCCGCCCCCGGGCTCAAGATCCTGGGGGAGGCCGACCTGGTGCTGGCCAAGGATGCGACGGGTGTGGTTGTGCCGGGCTCTGGCCGAACGGTCGCCGTGCTCGGTCTGGAGGACATCGTCGTGGTCGACACCCCCGATGCCGTGCTGGTGACCACGCGCGCGCATGCCCAGGACGTCAAGGCTCTGGTCGACCTGCTCAAGGCAACCGGACGCGCCGGCCTGACCTGACCTCGGGGCTTCCGGTCCCGACGGTCGTGAGGGCGTGGCCTAGCCCCTGACCGGCGGGCTGAGGCGGTCGGTAGAATGACAGTCATGGCTGAAACCCCCGTTGCCCTTAGTGAGTCCGACCTACCTATTGCCCAGGTCTACCAGGAGTCGGCCCTTGACGGTTTCGACGCCGCCGAGCGCCTCGGGTCTCCGGGCAAGTACCCGTTCACCCGCGGGGTGTACCCGACGATGTACACGGGCAGGCCGTGGACGATGCGTCAGTACGCCGGGTTCGGCAACGCCAAGGAGTCCAACGAGCGTTACCACCAGCTGGTCAAGGCCGGCACCGGTGGCCTCTCGGTGGCTTTCGACCTGCCCACCCAGATGGGTTATGACTCGGACGAGTCGATTGCCAGCGGCGAGGTGGGCAAGGTCGGCGTGGCGATCGACTCCCTGGATGACATGCGCACCCTGTTCAACGGGCTGCCGCTGGACAAGGTCAGCACGTCGATGACGATCAACGCACCGGCCGCCACTCTCTTGCTGATGTACCAGCTGACCGCGGCCGAGCAGGGCGTGGCCGGCAAGCAGCTCACCGGCACTATCCAGAATGACGTGCTCAAGGAGTACATCGCCCGTGGCACGTACATCTACCCGCCGAAGGAGTCGCTGCGCCTGATCAGCGACATCTTCTCCTACTGTCACGAGGAGATGCCACGCTGGAACACCATCTCCATCTCGGGCTACCACATGGCAGAGGCCGGTGCCACGCCTGCGCAGGAGATCGCCTTCACCCTGGCGAACGCCAAGGAGTACGTCCGCACCGCACTGGCCGCGGGCCTGGACATCGATGACTTCGCCCCCCGCCTCTCCTTCTTCTTCGTGGCCCGCACGACCCTGCTCGAGGAGGTCGCCAAGTTCCGTGCAGCCCGCCGCATCTGGGCGCACATCATGAAGGACGAGTTCGGCGCCAAGAACCCCAAGTCCCAGATGCTGCGCTTCCACACCCAGACCGCCGGGGTGCAGCTGACCGCCCAGCAGCCGGAGGTCAACATGGTGCGCGTCGCGCTTCAGGGCCTGGGCGCGGTCCTGGGTGGCACCCAGTCGCTGCACACCAACTCCTTCGACGAGGCCCTCGCGCTTCCCAGCCAGAAGGCCGCACGGCTCGCCCTGCGCACCCAGCAGGTCATTGCCTTTGAGACGGACGTCTGCAAGACGGTCGACCCGTTCGCCGGTTCCTATGTCATGGAGTCCATGACCGATGACGTGGAGACTGCGGCGCTGGCGCTGATGGAGGCGGTCGAGGACAAGGGTGGCGCCGTGGCCGCCATCGAGCAGGGCTTCCAGAAGGCCGAGATCGAGCGCTCGGCCTACCGCATCGCCCTGGAGATCGACCACAAAGAACGCACCGTGGTCGGCCTGAACAAGTACACCCTCGACCAGGAGGAGCCCTTTGAGACTCTTCACGTCGACCCCCGGATCGAGGCCGACCAGTGCGAGCGCCTGGCAGCGCTGCGCAAGGAGCGCGACAGCGACGCCGTATCGCGAGCGCTGGACTCCGTGCGTAGCACCGCGGGAACCACAGACAACCTCCTGCACCCCATGAAGGAGGCCCTGGCTGCTCGCGCCACCGGTGGCGAGGTCGCCCATGCGCTCCGGGATGTCTGGGGCACGTATGTCCCCAATGACGCCTTCTGAGGTTCCCGGCCTGCTGGGCCTGAGTCAGACGGTTGCCGCGCTGGAGGACGAGATCGTGGCGTTTCGCCGCGACCTCCATGCCCACCCGGAGCTGTCGCATGCCGAGAGCCGTACGACCAGCCGGGTAGCAGCCAGGCTGATCGCCGCCGGGGTCCGGGTGCGCCTGCTCGACGGCACCGGACTGGTCGCGGATATCGGGCCGGTCAACCCGGCATACCGGGTGGCACTGCGAGCGGACCTGGACGCGCTGCCGCTGGCCGAGCGGACGGGACTGCCGTTCGCCTCGAAGTATGAGGGGGTCTGCCACGGGTGTGGCCATGACGTGCACGTTGCGGCTGTTCTCGGGGCCGGGCTGGCGTTGCACGAGCACGCTGACCTCCTGGCCGCACAGGGGCTTGGCGTTCGACTGATCTTCCAGCCGGCCGAGGAGGTCACGCCAGGGGGTTCCCTGGGGGTGATCGCCCAGGGCGGCATCGAGGGAGTCGACTCCATCTACAGCCTTCACTGCGACCCGTCGCTCGACGTGGGTCGGGTGGGGCTGCGTGACGGCCCGCTGACAGCGGCCACCGACAGCGTCACCATCACCTTGGCGGGGCGCGGCGGTCACACGTCACGCCCGCACCTGACCCAGGATCTCATCTACGCGCTGGGCAAGGTGGTCACCGACGTCCCGGCGGTCCTCTCGCGCAGGGTTGACCCCCGGGCCGGCGTGGCCCTGGTGTGGGGGACCGTCCACTCCGGCAGCGCCGAGAACGTCATTCCCTCTTTCGGCACCGTCAACGGGACCCTGCGGATGCTGGACGCACAGGTCTGGCGGGAGATCGGGCCATTGCTCGAGGAGGTCGTCGAGGCGGTGATCCGCCCGTACGGCGTGTCTTACACCCTCAACCATGTGCAGGGGGCGCCGCCGGTGGTGAACGACCCGGACTCGGTGGCGAGGTTGCGCACCGCTGCGGGGCTGATGCTGGGACCGCAGGCACCGACGCCGACCGCACAGTCCCTTGGCGGTGAGGATTTTGCCTGGTACCTCGAGGTGGAGGCGCTGCGAGGGGCGATGGCACGGTTGGGGACGCGGACCCCCGGCGGCGCGACCCACGACCTGCACCAGGGTGATCTGGTCGTGGATGAGCGCGCGGTGGCGATGGGCGCGAGGCTGTTGGCCGGCGCTGCCCTGACACCCCGTTCAGACGGGCGAAGCGGTGCCACATAACAGTACGGATACTGCTCGGTAACCCGACGGGCTGGGGCGATGAGGGGCAGGTAGAGTCGCGGTCAGTTCGTGTTCATGGGTCCATTCACAGAAGGAGTTTCTTGTGCGTCGGATGAGAGTTGCGGCCGCGATGTCGGTCGCCGCGCTGGCACTGGCTGGTTGCGGCAGCAGCACGGAGAGCACGCCAGGTGCCGGTGGCGCCAGCAGCTCTGCTAAGGCACTGAAGATCGGTATGGCCTATGACGTTGGCGGACGTGGGGACCAGTCGTTCAACGACGCCGCCGCTGCCGGTCTCGACAAGGCCAAGAAGGACCTCGGTGTGGAGACCAAGGAGGCCACCGCGGTCAATGGTGAGCCCGAGTCAGCCCGCGAGGAGCGTCTCCAGCAGCTCATCGACGCCGGATACAAGGACGTCGTGGCTGTTGGTTTCGCCTACGCGCCGTCGGTCAAGAAGGTCGCGGCGGCCAACCCGGACGCGAAGATCTCTCTCATCGACTCCACCGATGCGACCGGCCCCAACATAGTGAACCTCACCTTCGCCGAGCAGCAGGGCTCGTTCCTGGTGGGCGCGGCAGCCGCACTGAAGTCCAAGACGGCCAACATCGGCTTCATCGGCGGCGTCAACACCGACCTCATCAAGAAGTTCGAGGCCGGCTACACGGCGGGCGCAAAGGCGGTCAAACCCGCCATCAAGATCCAGGTCAAGTACCTCACCCAGCCGCCGGACTTCTCAGGTTTCGGTGACCCGGCCAAGGGCAAGACCGCGGCCGAGGGCATGTACCAGCAAGGGGCCGACGTGATCTACGCCGCGGCCGGTGGCTCCGGCGGTGGCCTGTTCACCGCGGCGACCGCCGCGAAGAAGATGGCGATCGGGGTCGACTCCGACCAGGCGCTGACCGCGCCGCCCGCAGCAAGGCCCTACGTCATCACCTCGATGCTCAAGAAGGTCGACGTCGCAACGTTCGACTTCATCAAGTCGCTGACCGAAGGCAAGTTCGTTGCCGGCACCAAGATCTACGACCTGAAGGCCAACGGGGTTGGCTACAGCACCACCGGCGGTCAGATGGATGACATCAAGGCCAAGCTGGATGCGTACAAGCAGCAGATCATCGACGGCAAGATCGTGGTTCCGGCCAAGCCGTAGGTCATCAGGTGGACACGGGGCCCGGGTCGGCGCGTAATGTGCCATCCGGGCCTTTTGTCCGAATGCTTCAATCTCCACACTTTCGCTCCCCACCCAGTTCCATGATCACGCCCGAATCGCCGGGCCCCGTGCCAGGAGGTGCGACATCACCGACTCTGCGCAGAGTGTCGTGGACGCGGAACCAACAGTGGCGCCAGCCGTCGAGCTGCGAGGCATCACCAAGCGCTACCCCGGCGTGGTGGCCAACAACAACGTGACCTTTTCGGTGCGACGGGGCACGGTGCACGCCATCGTGGGCGAGAACGGCGCTGGCAAGTCCACCCTGATGAAGATCCTGTACGGCGTCCAGCGAGCCGATGAGGGCACCATCAGCGTGGACGGTCAGCCGGTCCTGCTGCACAGCCCGTCGGATGCGATCGCCGTCGGCATCGGCATGGTCTTCCAGCACTTCATGCTTGCCGACAACCTGACGGTTCTGGAGAACGTCGCGCTCGGCGCAGAGAAGCTTCATGGCATCGGGGACCGGGCGCGAGCCGAGATCGAGCGGATCTCCGGTGAGTATCACCTCGACGTGCACCCCGACGACCTGGTTGCCGATCTGGGCGTCGGCAAGCGTCAGCGCGTGGAGATTCTCAAGGTCCTCTATCGCGGAGCCAAGATCCTGATCCTTGACGAGCCCACGGCGGTTCTTGTCCCCCAGGAGGTCGATGAGCTCTTCGACAACCTGCGCGAGCTCAAGAGCGAGGGCCTGACAGTCATCTTCATCTCCCACAAGCTCGACGAGGTGTTGTCGGTCGCGGACTCAATCACCGTCATACGGCGTGGGACCACGGTTGCCACGGTCGACCCGACGTCGGTCACCTCCCGACAGCTGGCCGAGCTGATGGTGGGCTCTGAACTACCTTCGCCCAGCACCGAGGAGTCCACGGTCACGGATCGCCCGGTCCTGACCATCACGGACCTGGCCCTGGTGAGCCCGGACGGCCACGGCATCCTGCGTGACATCAACCTGACCATCCATGCGGGTGAGGTGCTGGGTGTCGCCGGGGTTGAGGGCAACGGTCAGGCGGAGCTCGTTGAGGCCATCATGGGCATGCGGGATCCGTCTTCGGGGCGAATATGGCTGGAGGACGTGGACATCAGTGATTGGCACACGCGTGAGATTCGTGAGGCCGGCGTGGGTTTCATCCCCGAGGACCGCCATCGGCACGCGCTGCTGCTGGATGCTCCGTTGTGGGAGAACGCCATGCTGGGACACCAGACGCAGAAGCCCAACGTCAGGGGGCTCTGGGTCAACGCAAGTGGTGCCAAGGCGGATACGGAGCGCATCGTCGCCGCGTATGACGTGCGCACGCCGTCTATCAACGTCACCGCCCACTCGTTGTCCGGTGGCAATCAGCAGAAGCTGATCATCGGCCGCGAGATGAGCCACGCCCCCAGGCTGCTGGTCGCAGCCCACCCGACCCGGGGGGTGGACGTGGGCGCTCAGTCAGCGATCTGGGGCCATATCAAGGAAGCCCGCCGTGCAGGCCTCGGCGTGTTGTTGATCTCCGCGGACCTTGATGAGCTGATCGGGCTGTCCGACACCATCAGGGTGATCCTTCGTGGTCAGCTGTCCGGCGAGTTCGACCCCGATGTGGTGACTGCCGAGGATCTCGGCTCGGCGATGACGGGAGCCGTGTGATGAAAGCCAGTCTGCGCAGACTTGGTCTGGCCCTTGCCGCCCCTGTCCTTGCTCTGGTGGTGGCCTTCGTGGTCACCTCGATCGTCTTGTTGCTGGCCGGTGACCCTGTGGTCGCGGTGTGGACGCAGTTGCTGACCGCCCCACGGCCCCGGCTGATCGTCGGGATCATCAACGGCGCCTCGGTCTACTATCTGTCCGCGATCGCCGTCGCGATCGGTTTCCGGATGAACCTCTTCAATATCGGGGTCGACGGGCAGTACCGCATCGCCGCCTTCGCCGCGGCGGTCTTCGCCGGTCAGGGCTGGCTGCCGGGCCCGCTCAACATCTTCGTGTCGCTACTCATCGCGGTGGTCGTGGGGGCGTTGTGGGCAGGCATCGCAGGCTGGCTCAAGTTCAGCCGCGGCGTCTCCGAGGTGATCTCGACGATCATGCTCAACGCCATTGCCACCGGCCTGGTGTCCTTCATGCTGTTCAAGGTCGCCGACTCGACAACCGGGAGCAACGTCACCAACACCAAGCTGCTCCCGCCCTCGTCGAGAGTGCCCGGATTCGCCTTGATCTCAGGGACTCCGAACAAGGTCTACGGCTTCGTCCTGCTGGCGATACTGGTTGGCGTCACCTACTGGGTTGTCCTGAACAAGACCCGCTTCGGCTATGACCTGCGCGCTACCGGTCGCTCCGAGACGGCGGCCGTGGCCAGCGGTGTCAACGTCAAGCGCATGGTGCTCACCGCCATGTTGCTGTCCGGCGCGGCAGCGGGGCTGGTCGGTATGCCCCTGTTGTTCGGCCAGGACTTCAGCTACGGTACGACCTTCCAGCCCGGCCTCGGGTTTGCCGGCATCGCCATCGCCCTGCTGGGGCGCAACCACCCGGTCGGCATCGCCTTCGGCGCACTGCTCTGGTCCTATCTGGAACAACAGGGCAACGGCCTTCAGATCACGGCCGGAGTGAGCTCGGAGCTTGTCTTCATCATCCAGGGTGTCATCGTGCTGGCCGTGGTCATCGCCTATGAGGTGGTGCGGCGCGCCGGCCTGCGGATGGAGCAGCGGAACGTGGCAAGACAGCTTTCCTCCGACCAACCCGGCCACCACCTCCCGGAAGGAGCCCCGGTATGAGCACCGCGGGTCTGAAGGCCGGTGCCCAGGTCATCACCGGCGTCGTGCGGAGGCCGCGCCTGAGCCCGGCACAGATCGCCATCATGGTGTTCTTCGCGGTCTTGATCATCGCGGTACTGCGCGTCGTGACCGGGGCGAAGGACCTCGCCTCATCAGGGGCCCTGGCGGCAGCCATCGGGCTGGCGGTGCCCATCGGGCTGGCCGGCCTGGGCGGTCTGTGGAGCGAGCGGGCAGGCGTCGTCAACATCGGTCTCGAGGGCATGATGATCCTGGGCACCTGGGGTGCCGGGTTCTTCGGCTTCCACTACGGCCCCTGGGCCGGCCTGCTCGGCGCCATGTTCTGCGGGATGATCGGCGGTGCGATCCACGCGGTGGCAACGGTTGTCTTCGGCGTCGACCACATCGTCTCCGGGGTGGCGATCAACATCATCGGTCTGGGCGCGGCAAAGTACCTCGCAGCCCGGACCTTCACCGGAACCCCTGGCGGCGGGCCGACCCAGTCGCCCCCTCTGGGTGAGCTGCCCACCATCAGCATCCCTGGTATCTCCCCGGGGTTGGCGACCCTCGAGAAAAAGCAGATCTTCTTCGTCTCCGACCTGGCCTCCATCCTGGGTGCCTTCGTGACGAACCTGTCGATCCTGACGCTGATCGCCCTGGCGCTGGTGTTCATGACCTGGTGGGTGCTGTGGCGCACGACCTTCGGGCTGCGGCTGCGCTCCTGCGGTGAGAGCCCTGTGGCCGCAGAGACGCTGGGGGTCAACGTGTACAGGTACAAGTTCATCGCCGTGCTGGTCTCCGGGGCGATGGCCGGACTCGGCGGTGGGTACCTCGCGCTCGTCGCCGCCAACATCTATCGCGACGGACAGACCGGCGGGCGCGGCTTCATCGGCCTGGCGGCCATGATCTTCGGCAACTGGCGTCCCGGTGGCCTGGTCGGTGGTGCGGCCCTGTTCGGCTACACCGATGCCGTTCAGCTGCGCGGTGGAGGCAGCACGGTCCATGCCCTGCTGCTGCTGCTTGCCGTCCTCGTGGTCGCTATCGGCCTGTGGCAGATCCTGCGCAGACAGAGGCTGATCCAGGGCGCGGTGGCTATTGCCGCAGGCGCCATCGTGGCCGGCTGGTTCTTCGTCTCGGAGACCGTGTCGGACGAGTTCACCGGCATGACGCCGTATGTCGCCACCCTGCTGGTTCTCGCACTGTCCTCGCAGCGGCTGCGTATGCCGGCTGCCGACGGCCAGCCCTATCGAAAGGGAGAGGCCGGCTAGTGGGCCAGGCTGCGTCCATCGACTGGGAACTGTTGCGCGCCAAGGCTATCGAGGCGATGCACCAGGCCTACGCGCCATACAGCACGTTCCCTGTGGGGGTGGCTGGTCTCGTCGACGACGGGCGTCTGGTGTCCGGCTGCAACGTCGAGAACGCGTCCTACGGGGTGGCGTTGTGTGCCGAGTGCGGCATGATCTCGCAGCTTCGGCTGACCGGTGGAGGCCGGTTGGTGGCGGTGGCCTGCGTGAACGGCAACGGGGACCCCCTGATGCCGTGTGGACGGTGTCGCCAGCTGTTGTGGGAGCACGGTGGAGCCAGGTGCCAGGTCATGACCGCCGCCGGTGTCCGCACCATGGCCGAGGTGCTTCCAGATGCCTTCGGCGGGGACGATCTCGACCACTTCGACGCGAGCCGGGGCTGACCTGCGCCGCTGCGGCGAGCCGGACGACAGACGTACCGCACACGAGAGGATCATGGACATGGCTGAGGCCTTCGATGCCGTTGACGTCATCGTCGCCAAGCGCGGCATGCAGGAGCTGAGTGACCCACAGATCGACTGGGTCATCGACGCGTACACACGCGGGGTGGTGGCCGACGAGCAGATGTCCTCCCTGGCCATGGCGATCCTGCTCAACGGGATGAACCGTCGCGAGATCTCCCGCTGGACCGCCGCGATGATTGCTTCCGGTGAGCGGATGGACTTCTCGGGGTTGTCGCGCCCGACCTCGGACAAGCACTCGACCGGCGGGGTCGGAGACAAGATCACGCTGCCGCTGGCGCCCCTGGTGGCGGCCTGCGGCGTGGCGGTCCCTCAGCTGTCCGGTCGCGGGCTGGGTCACACCGGCGGGACGCTCGACAAGCTCGAGTCCATCCCGGGCTGGAGCGCCACGGTGTCCAACGACGAGATGATGCGTCAGCTCGAGGAGGTCGGCGCGGTGATCTGCGCAGCAGGTGACGGTCTGGCGCCCGCGGACAAGAAGCTCTACGCCCTGCGCGACGTCACCGGAACGGTGGAAGCCATCCCGCTGATCGCGAGCTCGATCATGAGCAAGAAGATCGCTGAGGGCACGGGTGCGCTCGTGCTCGACGTCAAGGTCGGGTCCGGCGCGTTCATGAAGGACGTCGACTCGGCCCGTGAGCTTGCCAGGACGATGGTCGATCTTGGCAAGGACGCCGGGGTGAGCACGGTGGCGCTGCTGACCAACATGGCGACCCCGCTCGGTCTGACGGCTGGCAACGCTCTCGAGGTCCGTGAGTCGGTCGAGGTGCTGGCCGGTGGCGGCCCGCCGGATGTCGTGGAGCTGACGCTGGTGCTGGCGCGGGAGATGCTCGCCGCCGCAGGCCGTGGTGACGTCGACCCAGCCGATGCGCTCAGGGACGGGCGGGCCATGGACGTATGGCGTCGAATGATTGCCGCCCAGGGTGGTGACCCCTCCGCGCCGCTTCCCGTGGCCAGGGAGACCCACCAGATCCTGGCTCCCGGGTCCGGGGTGCTCACCCGGCTCGACGCCCTGCAGATCGGCATCGCGGCGTGGCGGCTCGGCGCAGGGCGGGCCCGCAAGGAGGACAAGGTCCAGGCCGGCGCCGGCATCGAGATGCATGCCAAGCCCGGAGCAGTCCTTCGGTCCGGCGATCCGCTGATGACGCTGCACACCGACACCCCGGGGCGGTTCGACCGGGCGATCGAGGCGTTGGATGGCGCGTGCCTCATTGCGCCAGAGGGTTCCCGTCCTGATCTTCTGCCGCTGGTGATCGACCGGATCAGCTGAAGCCACAGGTTCAACCCCCACGCGCGTGATGGCGTGAGGTCTAGGTCGTGCGCTCGGACTAGGGTGAAGGCGTGCCTCGACTCATCAGTGAACCAACGCAGATCCCCGTCCCGGGCGGCAAGATCATCAGTGAGCATGTCGGCCGGGTCAATACCGGCAGCGTGGCCGTCTCGGTCGCTCACATGGTCGCGCCCGCCAACTGGGACGAGCCCTACCAGAGACCGGAGTTCGACGAGATCACCCTGGTGCTGTCGGGTTCGGTGACTGTCGATCACGAGGACGGCCCCGTCACCGCAGTGGCGGGGCAGTCGATCCTGACCAGCGCCGGCGAGCGCATCCGATACTCGTGCGGACCCGAAGGCGCCGAGTACGTCGCCGTCTGCCTGCCCGCGTTCGCCCCAGACATCGTCAACCGCGAGGACTGAGTGACTACCGACGACACCCTGCGCCGTGCCCCGAAGGCACTGCTGCATGACCACCTGGACGGCGGTCTGCGTCCGCAGACGATCATCGAGCTCGCCGATACCATTGGCTATCAGGGACTTCCGGCCCGCGAGGCGGGCTCGCTCGGCGCCTGGTTCCGGGACAGCGCGGACTCGGGCTCGCTGGAGCGCTACCTCATGACGTTCGAGCAGACTTTGGCGGTGATGCAGACGGTGGCCGGTCTGCACCGGGTCGCCAGCGAGTGCGTGCAGGATCTCGCGGATGACGGCACGGTCTACGCCGAGGTTCGCTACGCCCCCGAGCAGCACCTGGTCGATGGCCTGTCGCTGGAGGACGTGGTCGAGGCGGTGAACGCCGGCTTCCGGGACGGCGAGCGGATTGCTGCCGACGCCGGTCGGGGGATCCGGGTCACCGCCCTGTTGACGGCGATGCGCCACGCGGCCAAGAGCAGCCAGATCGCCGAGCTTGTCGTGCGATACCGCGGTCAGGGGGTCGCGGGCTTCGACATCGCCGGCGCTGAGGCAGGGTTTCCGCCCACCCGGCACCTGGACGCGTTCGAGTACCTCCGCCGGGAGAACGCCCATTTCACGATTCACGCAGGCGAGGCGTTCGGGCTCCCCAGCATCTGGGAGGCGATTCAGTGGTGCGGGGCCGATCGCCTTGGTCATGGCGTGCGCATCGTCGACGACCTTCAGTTCGTCTCCGGCGGTGTGGGGACCTCCGGCTTCCAGGGGGACCCCGGCGAGGTGGCCTATGCGGCCCATGCCGATCCCTCCGAGGTGACTCTCGGCGGGCTCGCGGGATACGTGCGGGACCGGCGAATCCCGCTCGAGATGTGTCCGAGCAGCAATGTCCAGACCGGCGCCGCCGAGTCCGTTGCTCTCCATCCGATCTCGTTGTTGAAAAGGCTTCGGTTCCGGGTCACCGTCAACACTGACAACCGGTTGATGAGTGGTACCTCGATGACCCGTGAGATGTCGCTACTGGTCGGCGAGGCGGGGTGGACCCTGGGGGATCTGCGCTGGGCCACGATCAACGCGCTGAAGTCGGCGTTCATCCCGTTCGACGAGCGTCTGGCAATCATCGACGACGTGGTCAAGCCGGGGTACGCGGCTCTGGGCGACGCCTGACGGCCCTGGCGCGCTCGCCCGCCCCCTCGGGCGCGGGCGCGCCCGAACGAGGACCGGGACTACCGCGGTGGCGAGTCGATCGGGTCGGCCGGGATGAGGCGACGGCGCAGTGTGGCGTCTCGCCGTAGCCGGATCCCGTCGCGCCGTCGCCGGTCGGCGATGACCGCGGCGAGCACGAGCTCGGGGTGGATGCCAGCCGGGGGCGCCGGGGCCAGGTAGGTGAGCACCTCGTCGTACAGCTGAACGCCGATGGCAGCACGCGAGCCCGGACTCAGCAGTGGCGCGCGCATGACGAACTGCCGCAGGGCCATGGCCAGGCCGTCCGGCAGGCGAGCGATGTCCGCAGCGGATGCCCAGGCGGCCAGCTCCCGCGGCATCATCGGAGGCGGCGGCAAGGACAGGTGGACCCGTTCCCGCACCACATAGGTGCCGGCGGCATGGTCGCCCAGCCGCTTGCCCTTGGAGCTCACCAATCCGCTCACCAGGGCAGGAACGCAGAACAGAAGCCAGATCTCCACGAAACCGACAAGCGCGCGGGTCAGGGCATGGCGAAACCCGATTGGCCCGGCATCGTCGCGGACGGTCCTCAGGCCGGTGGCGAACTTGCCCACCGAGCGGCCGCGGGTGAGGGTCTCCAGCGAGGTCGGCAGGACGACGAAGACCATGACCAGGAGCACAGTGGTCACGGCGCCGAAGACGGCGTCGTCGGCGCCCTGGGTGATCAGCGGGGTGACGAACAGGGCGATCATCAGGGCCAGAATCGCCACCGTCACGTCTAGGAAGCCCGAGAGCGCATGCAGTGCGATACCGGCCGCCGGCAGCTCCAGGGCGACTGCCTCACCGGTCACCAGGTCGTCGGCGCCGACGCCGACGGTGCTGCTGCTCATATCGCGCTCCTGCTCATGACAGGTCAGCGTATCTGGCCGGGCCCGGCGGACGGGCGGGACCGCGAATACAGTGTGAACGTGGATCTGGATGCTTTCGTCGAAGCGCACCATGGCGAGTGGACCCGCCTGGAGCACCTGGCGCGCCACGGGTCGGCCAGCGGAGCCGAGGCGGACGAGATTCTCGACCTCTACCAACGGGTGGCCACCCATCTGTCCGTGGTGCGTTCGTCAGCCCCAGACCCGAGCCTGGTGATCTACCTGTCCTCGCTGCTCGCCCGGGCCCGGACGCGGTCGGCCGGGACGAGATCGGTGGCCTGGTCGGACCTGGGAGGTTTCTTCACCGAGACCTTCCCTGCCGCCCTCTACCGGACCCGCCGGTGGTGGATCCCGATAGCCCTGGTGAACGTGGTGCTGGCCGTGGTCATCGGCTGGTGGTTCCTCTCGCACCCGCAGTTCGAGTCATCGCTGATGTCGCCGGCTGAGGTCGACAAGCTCGTCAACACGGGCTTCGAGAGCTACTACAGCGAGTTCGCGGCGACGAACTTCGCCGCGCTGGTCTGGACGCACAACGCCTGGCTGACGGCTATCTGCATCGCCTCTGGAGTCCTCGGCTTCCCGGTGGTCTACCTGCTCTTCGAGAACGTCCTCAACCTGGGGTTCATAGGCGCGATCATGATCAACCATGGCCGCGGCTCCCTGTTCTTCGGTCTGATCCTGCCTCACGGGCTGCTGGAGCTGACGGCGGTGTTCGTGGCCGGTGCGACCGGGCTTCGTCTCTTCTGGGCCTGGATCGAACCCGGTCCGCGAACCCGGTCGAGAGCCCTTGCCGAAGAAGGCCGCTCGGCCATGGCCGTAGCTCTCGGGCTGGTCGTCGTGCTGGCTGTCTCGGGAGTCGTCGAGGCCTTCGTGACGCCCTCGCCGCTGCCCACCTGGGCGCGCATCAGCATCGGCGTCCTCGTCGAGACAGCTTTCCTCACCTACGTGTTCACTCTCGGGCGCCGGGCCTTCCACCGGGGCGCGACTGGCGACATCTCCGCCCGGGACGCCGGCGACACAGCCCCCACAGTCGCCTAAAGATTCCCAAACCCCAAACCTAGGGACCGTGCGCCAAATTCACGTCAAACCTCGGCACGAGGTGACCCCGGTTCGATAACTACAGCAGGCCCCGGCTCTTCAACAGCAGGTAGTGGTCAGTCAGGGCAATCGGAAGGTGATCCGGCTCGGCATCGATCACGTGAACCCCGAGACGCCTCAGAACCTCGGCCGTCCGCTTGCGCAGGCCGATGGTGCGTTCAGCAGCCGCAGCGTCGTACACCCGTGAGGTGCTGCTGACGTCTGAGGCCATCGAGGCGAGGGCAGGATCGGCCACGGAAGCAAGGATTACCCGGTGGTGACGGGTGAGCGTGGCGAGGGTTGGTAGCAGGCTCTCCTCGATGGCCGCGGGCTCGAGTGGGGTCAGCAGGACCACCAGTGAGCGACGGCGGCTCAAGGCAGAGATCGCTCCGGCCATCATCGACCAGTCGGCTTCCAGCAGGGCCGGCTCCAGTGGGGCCATCGCCGTCACGAGATCGCCCAGAAGAGTCTTGCGGCTGGCGCCGCCGAGCCGGGCACGCACCTGCCTGTCGCCTGCGAGGAAGTCCACCTTGTCGCCTGCACGAGACGCCAGAGCGGCCAGCAGCAGTGAGGCGTCCATGGCCGCATCCAGACGCGGCATGTCACCCACTCGCCCGGCGGAGGTTCGTGAGGTGTCCAGGACCAGAATCAGCCGTCGGTCACGCTCGGGCTGCCAGGTGCGTACGACGACAGCGTTGCGGCGGGCCGTGGCCCGCCAGTCGATGCTGCGCACGTCGTCCCCGACAACGTAGTCGCGCAGCGAGTCGAACTCCGTGCCGGCACCGCGCACGCGAACTGCCGAGCGGCCATCGAGCTGGCGCAGAATAGCCAGGCGGCTTGGCAGGTGCTTGCGCGACGTGAACGGCGGCAGCGCGCGGATGGCCCCCTCGACCGGGAAAGAGCGCTGTCGGGCGGCCAGCCCGAGCGGACCCACACTGCGAACCGTGACCCGGTCTGCTCTCCGGTCGCCGCGACGGGTGGGGGTCAGCTGGGTCACCAGGGCGACGTGCTCGCCGCGGCGGACGGTGACGGCGTGCCGGTCGTCTCGCGCTCCGGCGGAGGGTTGCCAGGCGTCGCGGACGATGCCGCGCAGAGCTCGCGACGTCGGGTTCGCCAGGCGCAGCGTGGTAGACCCACGCACCCCGAGCCTGACCTGGGGTACCCGATCGCGGCTGAGCACCAGTTGGCGGGGACTTAGCGCCAGCAACAGATCAAGGCCGACGGCGCAGAGGGTGACCAGCCACCAGATCAGGACGGTGCCCATCGTCGGCTGGAGGAAGACGGCGACCAGCCCCAGCAGCAGCAGCGCAGGCGCGCGCCCGGTCAGGGCCACGAGGACCACGCCCACGAAGGCCACGCCCACGAAGGCCATACCAGACCAGGGATCGCTGGAGACATGTCAGCGGTCAGCGGGGGACAGGCACGGAGGACAGGGCGCTGGCCAGTACCGACCCGATGCTGACGCCCTCAAGCTCGGCCTCCGGCTGCAGCGCAAGCCTGTGGGCCAATGTCGCGTGCGCAAGCGCCTTGACGTCGTCGGGGGTCACGAACTCCCGGCCGCTCAGCCAGGCCCAGGCCCGGCTGGTCGACATCAGCGCGGTGGCGCCTCGCGGGCTGGCGCCCAGAGACAGTGACGGGGACTGTCGGGTTGCCCTGGCGATGTCGACGATGTAGCCGGTGACCTCTGGTGACACTGTCACGGTCCGGACTGCTGCCACCGCGGCGTCGAGGTCCGCCGGCCCGGCGACAGGGCGCAGGCCGGCCGCAGCCAGGTCGCGGGGGTCGAAGCCGGACGCGTGACGGCGAACCACATTGATCTCATCCTCGCGTGGGGGCAGTGGCAGCTCGACCTTGAGCAGGAACCGGTCGAGCTGCGCCTCGGGCAGCGGGTAGGTGCCCTCGTACTCGACGGGGTTCTGCGTGGCGGCGACCATGAAAGGCCACGGCAGCGGCCTGGGCGCGCCGTCGACCGAGACCTGACGCTCCTCCATCGACTCCAGCAGCGCGGACTGGGTCTTGGGCGGCGTCCGGTTGATCTCGTCGGCGAGCAGCAGGTTGGTGAAGACAGGGCCTTTGCGGAAGGAGAACTCGGCGCTGTGCGGATCGTAGATCAGCGAGCCGGTGAGGTCGCCTGGCATCAGGTCGGGGGTGAACTGCACCCGCTTGGTCTCGATGTCGAGCGCGGCCGCCACGGCACGCACGAGGAGGGTCTTGGCCACCCCGGGAACACCCTCGAGCAGGATGTGGCCTCGACTCAGCAGCGCGATGATGATGCCAGACACCGCGGCGTCCTGTCCGACCACCGCCTTGGCGACCTCGCGGCGGACCGCAAGCAGCGCCCTACGGGCTTGGTCCGAGGATGCGCGGGGGGTGTCGGGGGACGGGTGATCCTGAGCTGGCTGGTTGATGTCGGTCATCTTCCGCGTACTTCTTTCTCGAGTGCCAGGAGTGCGTTGGCTAGTTTCAGGAGCGACGAGTCGTCAGGTGCCGCGGTTGAGCTCAGCAGACCCAGGACCTCATGGTGGTCCCTGCCGCTGACCGCGGCAGAGGCCGCCGCCACGCTGCTGACCGGAGATGAAGGCGACAGGCCGAGGTATGCCGTGAGTCGCCTTCGGGTGGCAAGCTGAAGAACCGCCAGCGCTCTGGTCCGGTCACGTGACCTGCGGTACATCCGGCCGCGGCTCTCGGTTGACTCGACGGCGCGGACGACGACAGGCAACGGCTCGGTCACCAGACGGCCGAGACGGCGTCCCCGCCAGAGGCAGAGCAGCAGAACGGCTGAGCCGGCCAGGAACAGTCCCGGCCGGAACCATGGCGGTGCAATGGATCGAGAGGTGCTGTCGGCTGCGGTGATGTCAGCTAGCGAGGGGACGTACCAGACAAGACGGTCGTCCTGTCCGAACAGGCGCAGGGCGATCGCCGCGTTGTCGGCGTCCAGGATGGCCCCGTTGGTGATCAGGCTGTCATCCCCCAGCAGGGTGACCGCCGGTCGTCCCGTGATGGCCGGCAGGTTGACCATGGCGCCGCCCCCGTCGATCTTGTCCGGGAAGCAGGTTGTCAAGGCGGGGTGCCCGTTGGACATCCGCTTGGGCGTGTAGGCGCGGTCAGCCCGGCCAAGTCGGAAGGCGGCACCCACCGCGGTGCTCTGGCAGCCGGCTGCCACATCCGTCAGCTGAGCCCGATGGGACTCGACCGGCAGGCCCATGCCTGCGGTGACCTCGCGGTCGGCGTCGAGCAGCACCACGCGGGCGGCAGAGGCGGCGTGCGTCAACGCGGTTCGCGCCGTCCGCCCCGACAGCTGGTTCGGGCTGGTGATCGTCACCGTCGTGGCGCCGTCGATCCTCTGGCCGAGCAGTTCGCGCTGGCTTCGGACGATGGTCACCGTGACACCGTGGTTGCTCAGGGAGCGAGCCAGACCCTGAGCCCCGGAGTATCCGGGGTTTGCCGGGTCGAGGTCGTCGTCGTTCTGCAGCGCGTTCCGGTTCAGGGCAGTCACCGCCATGGCAGCCGCTATCAGCAGGGCAACCAGGACGACCGGCGTGAGCCAGCGCGGACGTTGGTGTTTCACCGGTTTGGAGACCCGGGCGGTTGCGGTTGTCGTCATACCGGCAGACCCGGGGGCGGCGACGGGGCCAGAATCGGCCGGGTCGCGGCCAGCTCGGCGTCGAGCCGATGGATCCGGGTGGCCTGGTCTGCGTTCGCGCGACGATGTCCGTAGCGGACGGAGTCGAAGAGGTCGGCGGCTCCGGCCAGCCGGTCAGCGTGGCCGGGGAAGGGCGACGCCAGGGCG
>JACMPC010000134.1 GCA_014377705.1 Dermatophilaceae bacterium | reverse complement strand
TGGCTCTGGCTGATCCCGACGTGGTGGCCAGGTATGCCGCCACGGTCGCGGCGGTGCCGCGCAGTGAGTGCCGGTGGTGGACCGGCGCGGGTGTCCGGGCGCGGCCACGGCCGGTTCTGGATCGCGCCCTGAACGATGACGCGTGGCAGGCGACTCAGGTTGTGGGCTTCTCGTTCTGCCCGCGCAACCAGGGAAGCAGTCCGCCGGCTATTAGCATCGCGACCTGCCGATCGGATAGTCGGTGGCGGGCGACGAAGTGCTCGTCCCGGGTGGCGTTGTGCACCTGGATCTCGGCGCCGGCGGCGATGGTGTCCCGAACGCCCTCCAGTACCAGGACGTTGCCCTGCTCGACCCGCCGGTAGTCATCGGGATCGGCGAACTCCAGCGCGAGCACGCCGAAGTTCGTCAGGTTCTGCCAGTGGATACGCGCGAAGGACACCGCGATGACGGCGCGCAGACCCAGATAGCGCGGTGTGATCGCGGCGTGCTCCCGCGAGGACCCCTGCCCGTAGTTCGCGCCGCCGACCACGATGTGCCCGCTGTCATCCTTGGTCGCGAGTGCCCGTGCCGGGTAGGTCTCATCAAGCTGGCTGAAGGTGAACTCGGCCAGCTTGGGGATGTTGCTGCGGTAGGGCAACACTGCGGCGCCAGCCGGCAGGATTGCGTCGGTGGACACGTCGTCGCCGACCTTGAGCGCGACCGGTGCCTCGATCCGGTCGGGCAGCGGACCGAAGTCCGGCAGCGAGGAGATGTTCGATCCCTTGACCAGCTCGACCCGGCCGCCCTGATCCGCGGCAAGCGGTGCTTCGAGCATGGCGGCGTTGACGCTCGACATGTCCGGCAGTTCGACCTTCGGGTAGTCGATGCCGAGCAGCCGTGTCAGGTCGCGGGGGTCGGTGATCTGCCCGGTGAGCGCAGCCGCGGCGGCGGTTTCGGGGGAGCACAGAAAGACCGAGTCCTCCTGGGTGCCGGAGCGCCCCGGGAAGTTACGCGGGAACGTGCGCAGGCTGACGCTGCCGGCCGCCGGCGCCTGGCCCATGCCGATGCAGCCCATGCAGCCGGACTGGTGGATCCTCGCTCCGGCTGCGACCAGGTCGAACGTGGCGCCCATTTTCGTCAGGTCCTGCAGGATCTGGCGTGAGGACGGGTTGACGTCGAAGGACACCCTCGCGTGCGTCTGCCGTCCGTGGACAATTGCGGCTACCACCGCGAAGTCACGCAGGCCAGGGTTGGCCGAGGAGCCGACCACTACTTGCTCCACGTCTTGACCTGCCACCTCGCGGACCGGCACCACGTTTCCCGGAGAGCTGGGCAGCGCGATCAGCGGCTCCAGCGTGGACAGGTCGATCTCCTCAGTGACGTCATATGCCGCATCCTCGTCGGCGAGCAACTCGACGAAGTCCTCCTCGCGCTGCTCGGCCCTCAGAAACGCGCGCACCTGTCCGTCGGCCGGGAACACGGTGCTGGTGGCCCCCAGCTCGGCGCCCATGTTCGCGATCACATGCCGGTCCATTGCGGTGAGCTGAGCCAGCCCAGGGCCGTAGTACTCGATGATCCGGTTCACGCCGCCCTTGACCCCGTGGCGGCGGAGCATCTCCAGGATGACGTCCTTGGCGCTTACCCAGGCTGGCAGCTCACCGGTCAGCCGTACCCCCCAGATCTGCGGCATCTGCAGGTAGATCGGCTCGCCGGCCATCACCATCGCCACCTCGATGCCGCCCAGCCCGATCGCCAGCATGCCCAGCGAGCCGCCCGCCGGGGTGTGGCTGTCCGAGCCGACCATCGTCTTGCCCGGGATCCCGAAGCGCTGCATGTGGGTGGGGTGGGAGACACCGTTTCCGGCCTTGGAGTACCACAGCCCGAACCGCTGACAGGCCGAGCGCAGGAACTCGTGGTCCTCGGCGTTCT
>JACMPC010000133.1 GCA_014377705.1 Dermatophilaceae bacterium | reverse complement strand
GCTCACGCAAGAAGGCCAGGACCGGGTGGATCATCTTCGGTGTCAACTTCGGCATCGTCGTGCTCCTGGCCATCGTGGGATTCGGTCTCCTGATCGCCACCGGCAACAATATGTCTGACACCAACAACTTCAGCTACTAGGTGAGCTTCACCATCCAGGCGAGCTTCACCATCCAGAAGAAGCTTCAACTACTACTGCAACGTCGATCGCGGGCGGGAACACTACCGCCCGCGATCGCGTTGAGGGACAAACCATGGTTGACGGACCCCTGATCGTCCAGAGCGACAAGACACTCCTGCTTGAGGTCGATCATCCTGACGCCGAGGCGGCACGCCGGGCGATCGCACCTTTCGCCGAGCTGGAACGCGCACCCGAGCACGTGCACACCTACCGGCTCACCCCGCTGGGCCTGTGGAACGCGCGCGCGGCGGGACACGATGCCGAGCAGGTCGTCAACACCCTGATCACCTACAGCCGGTATGCCGTGCCGCACTCCCTTCTCATGGACGTCGCCGACACGATGGACCGCTACGGCCGGCTCACCCTGACCAAGGACGGCGACAAGCTCGTCCTGCACAGCACCGACCGCCCGGTCCTCGAAGAGGTGCTGCGGCACCGCCGGATCCAGCCGCTGCTCGGCGAACGGCTGGACGACTCCACCGTCCTGGTGCACCCCTCGGAACGCGGCCAGCTCAAGCAGCAGCTGCTCAAGATCGGCTGGCCCGCCGAGGACCACGCCGGCTACGTCGACGGGGAGGCGCACCCGATCTCCCTGGTCCAGGACGACTGGGCCCTGCGTCCTTACCAGCAGCAGGCCGTCGATGGTTTCTGGCATGGCGGCTCGGGGGTCGTGGTGCTGCCCTGCGGCGCGGGCAAGACGCTGGTCGGCGTCGCGGCCATGGCAACGGCCAGCGCGACGACCCTGATCCTGGTCACCAACACGGTTTCGGCCCGCCAGTGGCGCGACGAGCTTCTCAGATGCACCAGCCTCACCGAGGACGAGGTCGGCGAGTACTCCGGCTCGCGCAAGGAGATCAGGCCGGTCACCATCGCGACCTACCAGGTGATGACGACCAGGCGCAAGGGCGTCTACACCCACCTCAGCCTGTTGGACGCCCGCGACTGGGGACTCATCATCTACGACGAGGTGCACCTGCTGCCGGCGCCGATCTTCCGGATGACCGCCGATCTCCAGGCCCGCCGCCGCCTCGGCCTGACGGCCACCCTGGTCCGCGAGGACGGGCGCGAGGCCGACGTCTTCTCACTCATCGGACCCAAACGTTTCGACGCGCCCTGGAAGGACATCGAGGCCCAGGGCTACATCGCCCCGGCCGACTGCGTCGAGGTGCGGATCACCCTGCCGGACACCGAGCGGATGAGCTACGCGATGGCAGAGCCGGAGGACCGCTACCGACTGGCCTCGACGAGCACCTCCAAGGACCGGGTGGTCGAGGCTCTCGTCCAGAAGTACGCCGGCGAGCCGACCCTGGTCATCGGTCAGTATCTCGACCAGCTCGACCGGCTGGCGGGGCGGCTGAATGCCGACCTGATCACCGGCCAGACGACGGTCGCCGAGCGCCAGAAGCTGTTCCAGCAGTTCCGCACCGGCGAGGTCACCCTGCTGGTGGTCAGCAAGGTTGCCAACTTCTCTATCGACCTGCCCGAGGCCAGCATCGCCATCCAGGTGTCAGGGACCTTCGGCTCCCGGCAGGAGGAGGCCCAGCGACTGGGCCGGGTCCTGCGACCAAAGGGCGACGGACGCACGGCGCACTTCTACAGCGTTGTCTCGCGCGACACCGTCGACGCCGATTTCGCCGCGCACCGCCAGCGCTTCCTCGCCGAGCAGGGCTACTCCTACCGGATCATCGACGCGGACGACGTCCTGGCCCCGCCCGACCGTGACTGACCAGCCCAAACCTGGTAAGGCCGCCCGCAGGACATTCACAGGAAACTCCCAGACACGGCATACAGAGTTCTGCTATGACCAACGGCACCCCTGAGGCCCGCCTCCTCGTGGTCGAGGACGAGCCCAACATTCGTGAGCTGCTCGCCACCTCTCTGCGCTTCGCGGGATTCGAGGTGCACGTGGCGGCCGACGGCGCGACAGCGCTCAGACAGGCGGCCGAGCACAGCCCCGACCTCGTCGTGCTCGACGTGGTGCTCCCGGACATGGACGGTTTCACGGTGACCCGCAGGCTGCGCGACGCGGGGCGGATCCTGCCGATCGTCTTCGTCACAGCGCGCGACTCGCTCGAGGACAAGATCCAGGGGCTGACCGTGGGTGGCGACGACTACGTCACCAAGCCGTTCAGCCTCGAGGAGGTCGTCGCCCGGATCCGCGCCGTGCTGAGACGGACCCGGGGCGGGGTTGAGGACGACGATGCCATCCTGCGCTTCCACGATCTCGAGCTGGACGAGGACTCCCACGAGGTGCGACGGAACAAGCGCGTCATCGACGTCTCCCCGACCGAGTTCAAGCTGCTGCGCTACCTCATGCTCAACCCCAACCGGGTGCTGTCCAAGGCCCAGATCCTCGACCACGTCTGGGACTACGACTTCCGCGGCCAGTCCGGCATCGTCGAGTCCTACATCTCCTACCTGCGGCGCAAGATCGACGTCGAGGAGCCCGCGCTGATCCAGACCAGACGCGGCGTGGGCTACGTCCTGCGCCTGCCGCCAGAGCAGACCTGAGCGGGCCGCCGTGACGGACCCGACCCCCGCCCGCAGTCCCCGCCGACCTGTGATCTCCGGGGTGACCCGCCGTATTCAGGTCCTGCCGCTGCGGCTGCGGCTCGTCGCGCTGCTCGTGTCCCTGCTCCTGGTCGCCCTCACGCTCACCAGCCTGGCCACCAGCGCGGTGATGCGCAGGCAGCTGATGGACAGCACCGACCGCGACCTGAACACGGCGGCCGGGCCCACCGCCTTGCAGGTGCTGAGCCAGCTGGCCACCCGCCGCGACGAGGGCATCCCCACCAACTACGCCGTCAAGTTCATGCCGACCGATGGCAGCGCGTCGTTCGCGGTCAACCCCACCGGCGAGCGACTGCACCCCGATATCCCGAACCTGGCCCTGGACGACCCGCGGGTGCGACAGGGCACGCTCTTCACCGTCGGCTCCACCGATGGGGTGATGCGCTGGCGGGTGGTGCCGGGCGCGCTGCGCAACGGACAGGCAACGTTCGCAGTGGCCGTGCCCCTGCGAGGTGTCGACACGACGGTCCAGCGGATGGTCACTTTCGCCATCCTGATCGGGCTGGCCGTCATCGCCGCCTGCGCCCTGCTGGGCTGGTACGGCGTACGGCGCGCCTTCCGTCCGCTGACCCAGATCGAGGACACCGCCGCAGCCATCGCAGGGGGCGACCTGACCCGGCGGATCCCCGAGCCGGTCACCCGGGACGAGGTCGCCAGCCTGTCCCGGTCGCTGAACGTCATGCTGGCCCAGATCGAGCAGTCCTTCGCCCTCCGCGAGGCCTCCGAGGAGCGGATGCGCCAGTTCGTCGCCGACGCCTCGCACGAGCTGAGAACCCCCCTGGCCGCGGTGAGAGGGTATGCCGAGCTCTACCGCCAGGGAGCGGTCACCACCCTTGATGACGTCGGCAGTACCATGCGACGCATCGAGGACGAGTCCATCCGGATGGGAGGGCTGGTCAACGACCTGCTGCTGCTGACCCGGCTGGACCGCCAACGCCCGGTCGAACGAGGACCCGTCGACCTCACCGTGGTGGCCGCTGACGCGGTCCAGGACGCCCGCGCGCTGGACCCGGCCCGGCAGGTGCGACTCCTCGGCCTGTCCGGAGACCTCCAGCCGACCACGGTCGAGGGCGACGAGGCCAAGCTGCGTCAGGTTGTCACGAACCTGATGGGTAACGCGGTGAACCACACCCCGCCGGGCACCAGCATCGAGATCGCCGTGGGCCGCGACTCCCTCGGTCACGCCAGGCTAGAGGTGCGAGACCACGGCCACGGGGTCGACCCGGTGAAGGCGCGCAAGGTCTTCGAACGGTTCTACCGCGAGGACCCTGCCCGCGGGCGGGGCCACGGCGGGGGGAACGGCCTCGGGCTGGCCATCGTGGCCGCCATCGTCGGCGCCCACAGGGGCCAGGTAGGGGTGGCCCCCACCCCCGGCGGAGGGGCAACCTTCGTCGTGGAGCTACCCACAGGAAACTCCCAGCCAGGACCCAGCCTCGTTTGACCTTCGTGGGATTGACTCGTCCCATCGACCAAAGGAGATTCCGATGACCCAGCAGCCTCAGTCCCAGAGCCCAGAGTCGCCTGAGGGCACCCGACCCGAGAACACGCCGGTGGGCCCACCGCCCGAGGGCCTGGCGCAGCAGCCCGCGCCGTCGTCGTCCTGGTCGCAACAGCAGCCCCAGGATGCCTCTGAGCACACGGCGCCGCTCTGGTACGACCAGACAAGGATGCAGCCGCAGTACCCGTCCTACTCGCCGGTCGTCCCGCAGGGGCCTGGCGGGGCCGCCCCGACCGCCTCATCCGGGGCGGGGCCGGCCCATCCTTCCAGGCCCCGACGGCTGGCCGAGCTCGGCGCCATTGCCGTCGTCGCCGCGGTGCTGGCCAGCACCGGCACGTACGCCGTGACGCGCACCGATGCTGAGTCCACTACGTCCGCCCGCACCTCCAGCAGCGCCAGCAGCGCCAGCAGCGCCGCGGCGCCGGTGGCTCAGGCGGATTCCTCTGCACCCAACTGGACAGTCACCGCAGGAGCGGTCTCACCCAGCGTCGTGGCCATCTCGGTATCGAGCGGCCAGGCAAGCGGCCAGGGCTCTGGTGTCATCTTCGACACCAAGGGCCACATCCTGACCAACAACCACGTCGTGGCCGGAGCAGGACCGGCTGCCAAGATCGCGGTGACCCTGAACGACAAGCGGACCTACGACGCGACCATCGTCGGGACCGACCCGTCCACAGACCTGGCCGTCATCAAGCTGACCAACGGGCCCAGGGACCTGAAGGCCATCGCCCTCGGCGACGCCAACGCCATCAAGGTCGGCGACCAGGTCATGGCCGTCGGCAACCCGCTGGGCCTGGCCGGCACGGTGACCACCGGCATTGTCAGCGCGCTCAACCGGCCCGTCACGACCTCGGACCAGCAGCGGCAGCAGCCAAGCGACCCCAACCAGCAGCAACCGCAGCAGTCGGCCGGCGAGCCGGTGGTGACCAACGCGATCCAGACCAGCGCCGCGATCAACCCGGGCAACAGCGGTGGCGCTCTGGTGAACGCCAACGGCCAGCTGATCGGGATCAACTCCGCGATCGCCTCGCTCGGGTCCTCCGGCGCTTCCTCCCAGAGCGGCAACATCGGGATCGGGTTCGCCATCCCGGTCAACGAGGCCAGGTCGATCGCCGAGCAGCTGATCAGCACCGGCAAGGCCACCCACCCGTACCTCGGCGTCGGCTCCAAGGACGCTGTCGTGGCTGACGGGTCCGCCAAGCGAGCCGCCGCCGTGCTCAGCAACGTCGTCAGCGGGACTCCCGCCGACAAGACGGGGCTGCAGGCCGGGGACGCGATCATCGCGGTCGACGGCAACTCGATCGACGGGTCCCTCTCACTCGTGGCCCAGGTACGCCAGCACACGGTGGGCGACAAGGTGACCCTGAAGGTCGTGCGTGATGGCAAGAGCAGGGACGTCAACGTCACTCTCGTCGCCAAGCCGGCGACCAACCAGTAGCGCCCAGCAGGCCACCCTGTAGCGGCAAGCCGGCGACCAACCACCAGCCCCGCCCCCGCGGACGCTGCACCCGCACAACGCCTTCCTGCGGCTAGGCTGCACGGCTGACCCCTTGCTCCTGCCCACGGAAGGCGTTGTGCCGTCATGTCCGCTGGCCTGGAGCTGGATCGCGAGCGCGCCTATCTCGTGTCTGCCCGCGCCGAGCTTGCCCGGATGCGCGAGCAGACACTGTCACTGAAGGCTGACGGCGGGGACCGGGTCTCGAGCGAGAACCTTGCGGCAGCACTGCACCGCCGCGCGCAGTCACTGATCGACGATCCGGGCACCAACCTGTTCTTCGGCCGGATCGACCAGCAGAGTGACCATTGCAGGGTGCCCGATCGCTGGTACATCGGACGACGTCACGTGGCCGACTCCCACGGCGACCCGGTCGTCATCGACTGGCGCGCAGACGTCTCCACCGCCTTCTACCGCGCGTCCCCGGCCGAGCCCATGGGCGTGAGCCTGCGGCGCAGGTTCGGCGTCGACAGGGGCCGGCTGACGGCGTACGAGGATGAACGGCTCGATGGTGACGCAGCAGGGACGGGGTCCGGCGGGCTCGCCTTCACCAGCCAGATACTCGTCGGTGAGATCGAACGGCCCCGGGTCGGCCCGATGCGCGACATCGTGGCCACGATCCAGCCCGAGCAGGACGCCATCGTGCGCAGCGACGTCGGCTGCACCATCTGCATCCAGGGGGCGCCCGGCACCGGCAAGACCGCGGTCGGCCTGCACCGGGCGGCATGGCTTCTCTATGCCTTTCGTGAACGCCTGGCCCGCAGCGGGGTTCTGGTCATCGGCCCTAACCGCGCCTTCCTCGACCACATCGGCGCCGTGCTGCCGACGCTCGGTGAGGTGGAGGTTCGGCACACCACGATCGACGAGCTGCTCGCCTCCGTGCCTGTCCGGGGCCGGGACAGCGTCGAAACCGCTGTCCTCAAGGGAGACCCACGGCTGGCGGCGGTCCTGCGAGCCGCTGTGTGGGCCTGCGTGCAGACCCCCACGGAGCCACTCGTTCTGCCGCGAGGCGCCCACAAGTGGCGGGTGCCGGCTTCGGAGGTCGCCGAGATCGTGCAGGAGCTCCGGACCCGTGGGGTGAGGTACGACGCGGCCCGCCGGATGCTGCCGCACCGGCTCGCCCACGCGCTCCTGCTGCAGATGGAGCAGGCCGGCGACTGCCCCGACGACCGGGTGCAGGATGCGGTGGCCCGATCAACAGCGGTCAAGAGGTATGCCGGACGGGTGTGGCCGGCCCTGGACCCCAAGGCCGTGCTGTTCGACCTCTTCTCGGACGCCGCGACGCTGCGGAGGCACACGGCAGATCTGCTCAGCGACGCCGAACGATCGATGCTGTTGTGGGCCAACCCTGCGTCCCGGCGCGGATCAGCCCGGTGGTCGGCGGCCGACACCGTCCTGTTCGACGAGATCAACGACCATCTCCAGCGCATTCCCAGCCTGGGCCACGTCGTCCTGGACGAGGCACAGGATCTGTCGCCGATGCAGCTGCGCGCGGTGGGGCGACGATGCTCGACCGGCTCGGCGACCGTGCTGGGAGATCTGGCGCAGGGCACGACGCCCTGGGCGACAGACTCGTGGATGGCCTCGCTGCGGCACCTCGGCAAGCCCGACGCCGTCATCGAGACCCTTGAGCGCGGGTTCCGGGTCCCGGCCAGCGTGATCGACTATGCGGCGCGACTGCTTCCGTCGATGGCGCCGGGCCTGGGCGTGCCCGTGGCGGTGCGCGACAACCCCGGCCGCCTCGAGGTCGTGCAGGTCGAGGGCCCCCTGCTCTATGACCGGGTCGCCGGATCCGTCGCCGAGACCCTTCGCGAGCCCGGGTCGGTCGGCGTGATCGTCCCCGATTCCGCCGTCGCGGCAGTCTCAGAAGCATTGTCCCGCCGGGATATTGATCATGGTGTGCTGGGCACCGATCATGGCGATGTGGACCATCAGGTTGACGTCATCCCAGCCACCGTGGCCAAGGGCCTGGAGTTCGACCGGGTCATCGTCGTCGAGCCGGCCGCCATCGCCGCCGCCGAGCCCGACCGGCGCACCGGGCTTCGCCGGCTCTACGTCGTCCTGACCCGCGCGGTCTCGGAGCTCACCGTGCTCCATTCCGCCGAGCTGCCAGCTGAGCTGGCCGGCTGACGAGCTGAGAGACTGACGGCATGCCTGCCCTGATCAGCCGGTGGACCCTGGACGTACGGGTCGTCGCGCCGCACGCCCCCGACAATGAAGCCGTCGCCCGCGAGGGTGCTGGGCTGCTGGCGAGATGGAACGAGCCATCCCGCCGCTATCACACCACCACCCATCTGGTGGAGATGTTCGGTGCGCTGGAAGAGCTCGACAATGCACGGGAGATCGACGACCGACAGTGCTCCGTCGCCCGGCTGGCGGCGTGGTTCCACGATGCGGTCTATGACCCGGCCGCAGCATCAGGGTCGAACGAGGCGGACAGCGCTCTTCTCGCCCGGGACACCCTGCAACGCCTCAGCTTCGGCGACGAGGACATGGATGCCATTGATCGGCTGATCCGGCTCACCGCGAGACACGAAGCCCATGGGTCAGAGCGACTCGACGCTGCTTTCCACGACGCCGACCTCTGGATCCTGTCGGCACCCCAGGCCCGCTTCGACGGCTACTGCGACCAGGTGCGCGATGAGTATGCCTTCGTTCCGGACGCTCTCTACCGGAATGCCCGCGCGTCAGTTCTCGGGCCCCTGCTGCACCGCGACCGGACTTTTCACACCCCGCACGCCCTGCACAACTGGGAGGCGCCGGCCAGGATCAACCTCAGCCGTGAGCTAGCCCGCCTACACCCGCAAACCTAGGGACCGTGCACCCAAACAACCCTCAAACCTAGGGACCGTGCAACCAGACAACCGTCAAACCTAGGGACGGCGCACCCGGTTGGCCGGCCCCGGGCTCATCCCGGATCGTGGACATGGGCAAACAACGGCCACCAGAACTCGCCGCCGCATCGCCGCTCGGCCTCCGGCCGATGCACCCACTCGGCAGCGTCGACGTCAACGCCGCGCGGCGCGACCGGCGGCCTGACCTCCTCCAGCACGGTGGTGAAGCAGGCAACGTAGTTCCGACGGTTCGGCCATCGACCGGTCGGACCCTCGTCGAGCGTCACCCGCTCGTAGCCGCAGGGCCTCAGCCCGGCAGGGTCGAGGCGCAACCCTGACTCTTCCCATGTCTCGCGAGTTGCGCACTCCAGCACCGTCTCGCCAGGCTCCCGCCCGCCGGCCGGGGCGCCCCACGCGTCGCGCGCCACGGTGCGCACCAGCAGCAATGCGCCGCGAGCGTCCGTGACGAAAACCGCTGCGGCTGCTGTGAGCTCGTCGGGTGTCGGCAGCTTTGAGGCCACGAGGTGGAGGCTGTGCCCAGGGTCAAGATTAGGTAGCACGTTGCGGTAGGCCGCCAGCGGTCGCTCGCCCTTGCGCTTTTGGAACCGCAGGCCGCTGGCACGCAGCAGTCGGGCGAGCTCCATCCCGCCGATGGGGCGCGCGCCTGCCGCGACCAGCCCGGCATAGTGCTCCTGGGGCACATCGAAATGGTCGCCATCGAAGCCTCGACGCGGTATGCCGGCCTGCGCAGCGAAGGCCTGCAGCTCCTCGTAGGACGTGTCGCTGATCAGGTGCGACCACAGGCGGCCGTGCGCCGGCCAGCCCGGTGGGTCGATCCAGATCGCCATCGGTTGCTCCCTTCGAGGCTCCACCGTGCCGGTGAAGTCGCACAGATCGACCCTATAGCCGCCGATCTTGGTCGATTTTTGCGACCTCACCAAGCATCGGAGGGTCTCAGTCAGTGGTGATGGTCCTCAGCACGTCGAGCCTGGACGCCCGGCGTGCCGGCCAGACCGCGGCCAGGACACCGACCAGGGCCGCCAAAGCCACGAAGACGAACAGCTGGGCGAACGGCACCGACAGCACCTCGATGCCCGAGTTCGCCTGCGAACGCTGCAGGGCGACGCCTAAGACCAGGCCAAGGCCTACGCCTAGGCGGCGCCCAGGATCGCGATGATGATCGACTCCAGCCGCACCATGGTGCGCAGCTGTTTCCGGCTCAGGCCGACCGCCCGCAACAGGCCCACCTCACGAGTGCGTTCGAAGACGGACAGGGCGAGGGTGCTCACGATGCCCAGTACCGCGATCACCACGGCCGGGCCCAGCAAGGCAAAGATCAGGGCAAGGTCCTGGTCGATGGGCGCCCTCTGCTCGGCCGCGAACTCGCCCTGGTCCTTGAGAGCGACCGTGGGCAGGCCCGGTGCCGATGGCGGCCCGGACGTGGATGAAGGACTCCGGCATCACCACGTCGTCGCGCAGGACCTCGATCGGCGCGATCCGGCTTGCCCGACGTCCCGGCAGGTATGCCGCGAAGGCGGACGGCCGCCGTGGGGTTTGACCCTGAGTCAACCCTGAAAGAACCCTGAACCGCCCCCGACGCCGCGCCCGGTTGACCGGAAACCGCCCTCGATCTCGAGGCAGGGACATGAGCACCGACGTTCGTCTCGTCGCAGGCGCAGGCCTGGACGGGCCGGTCGCGGGCAGCACAAAGGGCGGCTCACCCGTCTCCGGGGGAACCGCCCTCTGCTGGTGCTACTGCTGGTGACTACTTCTGTTCGTGACGTGTCGGCGTGGGCTAGAAGCCCATGCCACCCATCTCGTCGCCACCCGGGGCCGCCGGAGCAGCCTTTTCGGGCTTGTCTGCGATGACGACCTCGGTGGTCAGGAACAGCGCCGCGATGGACGCGGCGTTCTGCAGCGCCGAGCGGGTGACCTTGGCCGGGTCGATGATGCCCTCGGCGATCAGGTCGACGTACTCACCGTTGGCAGCGTTCAGACCCCAGCCAGACGGCAGGTTGCGGACCTTCTCGGCCACCACCCCGCCCTCCATGCCACTGTTGATGGCGATCTGCTTGAGCGGAGCCTCGGACGCGACGCGAACGATGTTCGCACCGGTTGCCTCGTCGCCCTCGAGCTTGAGGTTGATGAACGCCGCATCCGTGGCCTGCACGAGAGCCACGCCACCACCGGCGACGATGCCCTCTTCGACAGCAGCCTTGGCGTTGCGGACTGCGTCCTCGATACGGTGCTTGCGCTCCTTGAGCTCAACTTCCGTGGCCGCGCCGGCCTTGATGACGGCGACGCCGCCGGCAAGCTTGGCAAGGCGCTCCTGGAGCTTCTCGCGGTCATAGTCCGAGTCGGACTTGTCGATCTCGGCGCGGATCTGGTTGACGCGGCCAGCAATCTGGTCCACCTCGCCAGCACCCTCGACGATGGTCGTGTCGTCCTTGGTGACGACGACCTTGCGCGCCGACCCGAGCTGGTCGAGCTCGGTGGTGTCGAGCTTGAGGCCGACCTCCTCGGAGATGACCTGGCCACCGGTGAGGATGGCGATGTCACCGAGCATGGCCTTGCGACGGTCACCGAAGCCCGGCGCCTTGACGGCGACGACGCTCAGGGTGCGACGGATGTGGTTCAGCACCAGGGTCGCGAGGGCCTCGCCCTCGACGTCCTCGGCAACGATCAGGACGGGCTTGCCGGCCTGACGGATCTTGTCCAACAGCGGGATGAGGTCCTTGATGCTGCCGATCTTGGAGTTGACGACCAGGACGTACGGGTCCTCCAGGACGGTCTCCATGCGCTCTGCGTCAGTGACGAAGTACGCGGAGATGTAGCCCTTGTCGAAGCGCATGCCCTCGGTCAGCTCGAGCTCGAGACCGAAGGTCTGGCTCTCCTCGACCGTGATGACGCCTTCCTTGCCGACCTTGTCCATAGCCTCGGCGATCATCTCGCCGATCTGGCGGTCGGCGGCCGAGATCGAGGCGGTGGCAGCAATCTGCTCCTTGGTCTCAACCTCCTTGGCCATGCTCAGCAGCTCGTCCGAGACGGCTGCGACGGCCTGCTCGATGCCACGCTTGAGTGCCATCGGGTTGGCTCCGGCGGCAACGTTGCGCAGGCCTTCCTTGACCATGGCCTGGGCCAGCACTGTCGCCGTCGTGGTGCCGTCTCCGGCCACGTCGTCGGTCTTCTTGGCAACTTCCTTGACCAGCTCTGCGCCGATCTTCTCGTACGGGTCCTCGAGCTCGATCTCCTTGGCGATGCTCACACCATCGTTGGTGATGGTGGGGGCTCCCCACTTCTTCTCGAGGACGACGTTGCGGCCCTTCGGGCCGAGGGTCACCTTGACGGCGTCGGCGAGGATGTTCATACCTCGCTCGAGACCGCGGCGAGCCTCTTCATCGAATGCGATGAGTTTGGCCATTCGGGTGGTTCCTCCCACGCGAAACGGATGTGTGACCGGCTGGCGCCCGCGACGGACGGACCGGATCCGGCGTACGCCGTTCGCACGCGTTCTCTGGCCCTCACCAAACGGTCAGGATTGTCACTCTCATGGTGAGAGTGCTAACCCAATGATTAGCACTCGACCCCTCCGAGTGCAAATGCCGGATCGGTATGCCGGATGGCGCGGAAGGGATACGGGCCGCTGGCCTGCTCGCGCCCGCCTGCAGGCAAGAAAGGGATAGGGGCTGCTTGCCCTGCTCGAGGGCTCCCTTGATGGGCTGCGCAGCCCCCATCCCTTTCCTTGCTGTATCCCTGACCTTTTCACTGATCAGAACACCGCGGCAGCACCATTTTGGGGCCGGACGGTCCTCGAATCGTGCTGGCCGCGTGTTCGGTGGAGAAGTGGCTAGAGCTGGACGCCGAGCCGACGGGCCGAGCGCGCGCGCTGACGGGTCGAACGAAGTCGGCGCAGCCGCTTGATCAGCATCGGATCGGCCTCAAGGGCGATCGGGCTGTCAATCAGGGCGTTGAGCACCTGGTAGTAACGGGTGGCACTCATGTCGAACAGCTCGCGGACCGCCTGCTCCTTCGCGCCGGCGTACTTCCACCACTGGCGCTCGAAGGCGATGATGTCGCGGTCGCGGTTGCTGAGCTCGCGTAGCGGGGTGGTCTCGATCTGTACCGCGGCGTCCATGTGATCCTCCGGATAGCTTGCCTACGCACATGGTAGCCATCAAATGACATGGATGTCATTCCATCGAACCGTGCGGTCTCACACCATCGTGTCCAGGATGACGGCGATGTCGTCCTCGGTGGTCGTGGGGTTGACGATCGCGAACCGCGCCACCGTCTCACCCTCGTGCGAGGTCGGCACGACGAAGGCGAGCTCCTCGCGCATCAGCTCATGGCTCCACGCGTGGTAGTCCTCGGCCCCCCACCCCAGCCGGCGAAAGACCACCACCGACAGGTCCGCCTCGCGCAGCGCCTCGAGATAGGGGCGCCGGGCGATCTCGGCCTCGGCGAAACGCGTCACCTCCAGGGTCCGCTCGACCGCCTCCGTGTATGCCGTGGTCCCGTGGGTCGCCAGTGAGAACCACAGCGGCAGCCCGCGGGCGCGACGGGTCAACCCGATCGAGTAGTCGGTCGGGTTCCACTCCGCCGCATCGGTGAGCACGTCGAGATACGCCGCCTTCTGGGTGTGCGCCGCGCGGGCCAGGGCGGGCTCGCGATACAGCAGTGCGCAGCAGTCAAACGGGGCAAACAGCCACTTGTGCGGGTCGACGATGAACGAGTCAGCGTCCTCGATCCCGGCGAACAGGTAACGAACCGAGGGCGCCGCCAGGCCCGCCCCGCCGTACGCGCCGTCGACGTGGAACCAGATGCCGTACTCGCGGCAGACCTCCGCCACCGAGGCGAGGTCGTCGACGATGCCGAAGTTCGTCGTGCCGGCCGTGGCGACGACGGCAAAGAAGGTCTCGGGCCCTTCCGCCTCCAGGACCACACGCAGATTGTCCCCGCCGAGCCGCTGGTGCTCATCGCTGCGGACACCGACCAGCTCGGCGTCCATGACCTCGCAGGCTGAGCGGATCGAGGAGTGCGCGCCCATCTGTGCCGCCACCTTGGTGGGCCGTGGCCGTTGAGAACCTGTCTCTGTATGCCGCGCTCGCGCCGCCGTCCGCGCGGTCACCAGAGCCGAGAGGTTGCCGATCGTGCCACCGGGGACGAACACACCCCCTGCCTCAGGTGGCAGCCCGGCCAGGTCGGCGATCCACCGCAGTGCGGCGTTCTCGGCAAAGACTGCACCGGCGCCCTCGAGCCACGACCCGGCGTAGATGCCCGAGGCCCCGACGACCAGATCGAACATCGCGGCCGCTTCGGTAGGCGCGCAGGGGATGAAGGACAGGTAGCGAGGGTGGTCGTTGGAG
>JACMPC010000132.1 GCA_014377705.1 Dermatophilaceae bacterium | reverse complement strand
GGCCCTGGCGTGACCTGTGGGTGCTCCGTTTCGCCCCAGACGGTCGGTGCTCCTGGTTCGAGGAATGGCCCTTCTCGCCAGACCAGCCAGACGGGCACTAGACAGCTGAGGATCACGAGGCAAAGAGGCGAAAATGGCAACAGTCCCGCTCAGGTGTGCCAGACGACGTCGAAGGCGGTGACGGTCGCGGTCAGATCGCGTCGATGGACGTTGGTGCGGTGGTAGGCACACAACAGGGTCAGGTTCAGCAATTACGGACAGTGACCGTCCCACCAGCGACAGCCGCCGCCATCACCTGTTTCTTCGGCAGCTGACACAAATGAGCCTGCTTTACCACCCGGGACGCCTTCGCAGGCTCCAGATAAAAAGTGCCGATGCCTCGAACCGTGCCCGCCACCGGACTACAGCGATCAAGCATGTCAGAAGCCCACGAGTGAACTACCCACCTTCACCTCGTCGTGCTGCCGTACTCAGACCCACCTGACCACCAGAGACCATGCCAGAACGAGCCCTGCGAGTCAGTCGATCCGGTCCGCGGCGACCACGCCTCGCATCACGGCGTCGATGGCGCGCCTCGCCGTGACAGACAGAGTCCGGTCCGGAGCCGCGTCACCGATCTGACCGAGCAGGTCGACGACCTGCTTGCAGCGCCGGACGAAGTCACCGGCCCCCACCTCGCTCTCGCGCATGACCACCTCGAGACGCTGCCCGCTGGCCCAGCGATGCATCATCCAGGCCATCCCGGCCTCTGGCGCGCTGGTCATCGGCAACATGTGCGAGCGTTCGCTGTCCTCCAGCTGACTCCACCGCCGGACCATGGCATCGAAGGCCTCACGGACGTCGTCGTTGGGCATCCGTGGCGACACGTCACCCTCGTCGCGTCGCGGCTCGTGCACGAGGGTGGAGACGATCGCGGCCAGGCTAGGCGGGTCGAGACGCTTCCAGAAGCCGAGGCGCAGGCACTCGGCGGTCAACAGGTCCTTCTCGGTGTAGAGCCGTTTGAGGTGGTCGCCATCGGGGGTCACCCCGGCGCCGCCCTCGGTGAGATAGCCCAGGTCCACCAGCAGCTCGCAGACCCGGTCGAAGGTGCGGGCCACGGAGTTGCTCCGGCCCTCGACGGTGCGGGCGACCCGGTCTGTCTCGCGACGCAGCCGCCACCAGCGTTCGGCCCAGCGTGCGTGGCCCTCGCGATCGGGGCACCCGTGGCAGGGGTGTGCGCGCATCAGCCGGCGCAGCTCACCGACCCGCTGTTCCTCCCCCGACCCTGCCGATCCAGTATGCCGCTCCGGTGGCGGGTCGTGCGGCACCTTGGCCCGCATGGTGGCCGCAAGGTCTCTGCGAGACTTGGCATTTCGGGCGTTGAAGTGCTTGGGGACACTGAGGCTGGTGACCGGCTCCACCGGGGTGTTGAGGTCCATCATCGTGAGCCGTCGGACCTGGGCGTCCGAGGTCAGCACGGTGGGCGAGGCGCTCTCCTTCTTGCCGCCGGAGTTGCCGGCAATGACGATCGCATAGCCCGAGCGCCGGCCTCCGGGAAGCCTGATGACGTCGCCGGTGCGGAGCCGCTCCAGGCTGACCGCAGCAGCGGCCCGCCGGCTGGCCGACCGCGCCTTGGCGGCCTCCCTCTCGACGTCGCGAATCTCGTTGCGCAGAGCGGCATACGCGGTGAAGTCGCCCAAGTCGCAGGTCATCGACTCGGCATAGCCGGCCAGTGCCTCTTCGTTGCGCTTGACGGTCAGGGCCATGCCGACCACCGCGCGGTCTGCCTGGAACTGCGCGAACGACGTCTCCAGGATCTCGCGGGCCGGCTGGCGCCCCACCTGCCCGACCAGGTTGACCGCCATGTTGTACGTCGGGCGGAAGCTGGACTTCAGCGGGTACGTGCGCGTCGACGCCAGGCCGCCCACCGCCAGCGGGTCCAGGCCCCGGTGGTAGAGCACGACGGCGTGACCCTCGATGTCGATGCCCCGCCGCCCGGCGCGTCCGGTCAGCTGGGTGTACTCGGCCGGGGTGATGTCCGCGTGCATCTCTCCGTTGAACTTGACCAGCCGCTCCAGGACCACGGAGCGAGCCGGCATGTTGATGCCCAGCGCCAGGGTCTCGGTGGCGAACACCGCGCGGATCCGGCCGGCGGTGAAGAGCTCCTCCACGATCTCCCGGAAGGTCGGCAGCATCCCGGCGTGGTGTGCCGCGAAGCCGCGGGTGAGCCCCTCGACGAACTCCCAGTACCCCAGCACGTCAAGGTCCTCGTCGGCCAGTCCCTGGATCCGCTCCTCGACGGTGCGCCGGATCCGGTCCCCCTCCACCGGCGGGATCAGCCGCATGCCGCCTGCCAGCAGCTGGCTCACGGCGGAGGTGCAGCCGATCCGGCTGAAGATGAAGGTGATCGCCGGCAAAAGCCCGTCGCGGTTCAGGCGTTCGATCACCTCGGAACGGCTCGGCCCGCCGCCGAACCGGCCACCCTGCCGGGCCGGGCGACCCCCCCGGTCATGTCCCCCGCCTGCGCCGGATCCGGCTCCCCTGCGCCCGCGCCGGTCAGAGCCGCCATCGCGGCCCCGGCCCGGGCCCTCATGGGCACCAGCCCTGTCGCCGGCCCGGATGCGTTCCAGCAGCTCGGGATTGACCTTGGTGGGGTCGGGGATCCCGGTCTCGGCCGGGACCTCATCGGTGAAGAGGTCGTACAGGCCCTGCCCGACCATCATGTGCTGCCACAACGGCACCGGCCGGTGCTCCTCGACGATCACCACCGTGTCGCCACGGACCTCGCCGAGCCAGGCGCCGAACTCCTCGGCATTGCTCACGGTCGCTGACAGCGAGATCACCTGTACGTCCTGCGGCAGGTGGATGATCACCTCCTCCCAGACCGCGCCCCGGAAGCGGTCGGCGAGGTAGTGCACCTCGTCCATCACCACGAAGCCGAGCCCGCGCAGGGTGCCGGACCCGGCATACATCATGTTGCGCAGCACCTCGGTGGTCATCACGACCACCGGGGCCTCACCGTTGATGGAGGAGTCGCCGGTCAGCAGACCGACGTTGTCGGCACCATGACGGGCGACCAGGTCGGCATACTTCTGGTTGGACAACGCCTTGATCGGGGTGGTGTAGAACGCCTTGCGCCCGGTGGCCAGGGCCAGGAACACCGCGAACTCCCCCACGATGGTCTTGCCCGCACCGGTGGGCGCCGCCACCAGCACCCCCGCCCCGTCGGCGACAGCCACGCACGCCTCCACCTGGAAGTCGTCGAAGGGGAAGTCGAAACCCTGGGCAAACGCGTCGACCGAGGTCTGCGCGGCGCCGGTTGAGGTGGCCATGCTGATCAGGCTACGGCAGGACCGGGGACCAGGACGTTCAGTGCGCCGGGCACGACCTGAACGCTCATCGGAAGAGGGGCAAAGCGTTCGCCGTCGGCGTAGCTGACGATACCGGCGGCCTCGAGCCGGACCTGGCTGCCACGCAGGATCTGCACTGCCGGATGCCCGACGTGCCTGCCGCTGAACACCTTCGGGAAGACCTTGAGGAACTCGAAGGTCGAGATCTGGTGCACGATGAGGACGTCGAACATGCCGTCGTCGAAGCTGGCGTCCGGGCACACCATCATGCCGCCGCCGTATGACGGGCCGTTGCCCACCGCGACCAGCATCGCCTGGCTGGCGTGGCGCATGCCGTCGATTTCGATGACATAGGGGATCGGCGTGAAGACGGGCAGCTCCCGGGCGATGGCCAGGTTGTAACGCATCCGCCCGCGTGGCCACCCCCAGGTGTTGGCCCGCTCGTTCACCACGGAGTCGAACCCGGCGCCCAGGACCCCTGCGAACCAGTGCGAGACCCCGTTGGCGTCGGTGTGACGGCCCGCGTCGATGGCGCGAACCACGCCGTGGGAGATCACCTCGGCCGCGGCCGGCGCATCGCGCAGGGGCAGGCTCAGCGCACGCGCGACGTCGTTCCCGGTGCCGGCCGCGACGATGGCCAGGACCGTGTCGGTGCCGGCGCACAGGTTGACCCCGAGGTTGACGGTGCCGTCACCCCCGGTGACGGCCAGCACATCCAGCCCTGCGGCGAGACCACCCAGAGCACGGTCGCCGGCCGCCGCCGCCGTCTCGCCGGAGAGGTCGACCACCTCGTGGCCCTGTGCCCGAAGCCGAGCCGAGACCTCGGCGCCGAGCGCAGCGCCCCGCCCTTTGTCCGCCGTGGGGTTGATGACCATCCCGATGCGCCTGGTCACAGAAAGGTGCTCACGCTCGCACACTCACAACGGACTGGCCTCGTCGTCGATGGGGCTGGCTCCGTCGTCCAAGGGCCCGGCTTCGTTCTCAAGAGGGCTGGCCTCATCGTCGGCGACCTTGGACCAGTCGGGCTCGCGGCGCGCCCGGCGCCGGTCCAGAAGGGTCGCGACGCCCACGGCAGCGAAGAAGAAGGCAACCATGGGGAACGCGAGGACGAGCATGGTCCAGGCGTCCGGCGTCGGCGTCATCATCGCCGCGAAGACGAAGATGAGCAGCACCGCAACCCGCCAGCCCCTGAGCATGATGCGGGCCGGCAGGACATGGGCGACGTTGAGTCCGACGAGGAACACCGGCAGCAGGAACGCCAGTCCAAAGGCCAGGATGAAGCGGGTCACGAAGGTGAGGTACAACGCCGCGTCGGGCAGGTTGGCAGCTCCCCGCGGGGTGAAGCCGAGCAGCACCTCGACAGCGTTGGGCACGGCATAGGCGGCCAGGAGGCACCCCGAGAGGAACAAGGGCACTGCCGCCCCGATGAACGCCATGGAGGTGCGCTTCTCGCGCTTGGTGAGGCCCGGGACGATGAACCCCCACACCTGGAACAGCCAGACCGGGCTGGCGACGATCACGCCAACGAAGAGCGCCACCTGCAGCTGAACGGTGAACGGCTGGGTGATCCCCCCGAAGTTGATGTTGACCAGGCCATCTCGCTCTTCGGCCATCCTTCGCAGCGGGGCCATGATCGCGGTGAACAGCCGGTCGTACACGATCCATCCGAGCACGCTTCCCACGGCGATGGCCGACGCGGAGATGACCAGACGACGCCGAAGCTCGCGCAGGTGGTCACCCAGCGACATCCGCCCGTCGGCCTTGCGCTTACGCCGCAGTACTGCCATGTGTCAGGAGGTCCTCAGTTGACGGCAGGCTTGTCGCTGCTGTTTGGGCGGCTCAGGTCGGTGACTGGTCGTGTTTCTCCCGCCCGCCCGGATCCGTGGCTTGTTTTCTGGTCGGGTCGGCGATCGGGTCGGCGGCGGAGTCTGCCGTCGGGTGGAAGGTCTCGCCCTTGACCGTGTCGCTGCTTGCGGCGCTGGGCGTGGACTGGCCGTCCTTCTTCATCTCCTCGACCTCGGACTTGAAGATGCGCATCGAGCGGCCGAGGCTGCGCGCGGCATCCGGAAGCTTCTTGAACCCGAAGAGAATCAACACCACCAGGACGAGGATGAGGATGTGAACAGGCCTTAGCGCGCCCATGCGAGGAACCTTTCTTGATCGTGAAACGCGGTGCTCATGGATCGCGGTGACTGTGAGTGCCGTGCTCATTCAACAGGTGCTGGTGGCCAGTAGCCGTGCCGGATGTCGTCTTGGTCTCCAGCGCCTTCAGTCTACGTGCTTAGCCCTTGCGGGGCGGGATGCAGCACGTCGTTGTTGGCGCGCGCGCCGACCCTCAGCCCTGGCGCGGTCGCGTTCCCTGCGCGCCGTGGCCGGGTCCGCGAAGACGGCGAGCTCATCCGGGGAGCCGATCCGCTCCCCCAGAAGCTCCAGCTGTCCCTGCACCTCGTCCAGGCGTTCCTGGGCGACTGCCAGCTCGGAGCCGAGCTCCCTGGTCTGGCCCCAGAGACCCCAGACCTTGACGCCGACGTAGAAGCCCGACGCGACGAGCAGCACGACCCAGATCATCACCCACCACCACATGACAGTGGACTCTAGTCGCTCTCGGACGTCGGCTCGGCTGACCCTGCCGGGGCGGCGTACGCCTCGAGCGCCTCGCGTGCTCCTTGCTGGACCTCCAGGGCGAGCTCGGCGGGCCAGAGCACCGTGGCCTGCGCGCCCAGCCGCCACATCAGGCGTCGCAGCCAGGCCGTGTCGGCGGTCCGGAGGGTGATCACCGCTCCCCCGTCCTGGGCCGGCTCGACGCTCTCTGTCGGGTAGTAGTCGCTGACCCAGGCAGCCCCCGGCCGCAGGGCGAGCCGGATCAGCTGGTCCTCGGCATGCGGGGTGAACACTCCGGCGTCCAGGTTGCGCGGCTGGGCCGTCGCCGGTGGAGTGCCGTCCTCATCCAGGATCGCGAGCGCCTCGATCCGGTCCAGCCGGAACAGGCGGACGTCCTCGGCCCGGTGGCACCAGCCCTCGAGGTACCAGTGGGCGTCGAAGCTGATCACCCGCATGGGGTCGACGTCGCGTTCGGTGGTCTCGTCGCGGCTCGGCACCAGATAGCGCAGATGCACCCGCCGACGATCGGAGAGGGCCTGCTGGGCCAGGGCCAGCGCCATCGTCTGGTTGCCGGTTCCCTCGTCGATCAGCACCTGGATGCGCGAGACTCCCGCCGAGACCGAGCCGGTTGCCGCCTCGAGCTTGGCCAGCGCCCGCACCACGGCGTCACGCTCGCCGATCCCCGGGACCGCGGCCAGCGCGCGCAGGCCCACGATCAGGGCAAGAGCCTCGTCGACCCCGAGCCGCAGCGGACGGTTGATCGTGTCGGCGTTGCCCAGATAGACGCGCCCGCTCTCCCACTCGGCCTCGATCAGGTCGCCCGGATAGCCGCCCGGGGTCCCGCACAGGAACAACAGCATCAGGTCAGCCTCGACCTGCGCCGGCGTCACACCGAACTCGAGTGCCACCTCGTCGATCTCGACCCCCTGCCGCTGCAGCAGCCAGGGCACCATCGTCAGCAGCCGGGAGAGCCGGACTGTGGCCGGCTCTGGTGGTTGGCTGCGTTGGCTGCCGGACTTGACCTGCCCGCTCTTCGCCCTAGCCCTCATCGCCGTGCCTCCTCGCCGCTCGGCACCGGGCCCAGAGCTCCGGTCAGTCTGCGGATGACGGACTCCCTGAGCTCGGCCGGGCTCTGCACCAGGACATCCGGGCCGAAGCTGCAGATCTCCTCGGCAAACGCCTCGGTATCGGTGAAGTCGATGGCGACCAGTGACCACAGATCACCGGGCACCTCGGGAGCCATCGCGGTAACCGTGGTGGCCTGCCGGCGCAGGCTGTGGCCGGCCCCCACCCGCACCCGCAGGGCTGCTGCCCGGGGGGCGCTCTCGACGGTCACCGTGCTGATCATCTCCCTGGGCTCATGGCCGCCCGGCACCTCGTATGACGAGGGCCTGCCTTCGACGGTGACCTCACCCTCGATCCTGCCCAGGCGGAATACCCGTGGCGCGTCCCGGTCGATGTCGAACGCGGTGAGGTACCAGTGGCCGTGCCAGTAGGCGATCGCCCACGGCTGGACGTGGCGGGTCGCCACCGCTGCGGTGCCCGCGGTCCGGTAGGTGAAGGACACCGGAGTGTGTCGCAGCACCGCGTTCTTCACGGCTTCGAAGGAAGGCTCGACGGTCCGCACCCTGGGCACGATGCCGATCAGCGAGGAGTCGTCGCGCTCCACGCCGGCCGCCTTGAGCTTGCGCAGAGCCTGGGCCGCGGGGCCGGCGAGACTCGCCTGGGTCCAGGCGCGACTGGCGAGACCGAGGACCGCCAGCTCGTCGGGGGCGAAGGTGATCTGCGGGAGGGCGTACTCGCGTCGGTCGATCCGGTAGCCGGGCTCGTCGTCGAAGAACTCATCGAACGGCTCGGTCACCAGCGGGATGCCCAGGTCGCGCAGCTCGTCCTTGTCCCGCTCGAACATCCGGTCGAACGCCTCGTCGGAGGCCTTCGAGCCGTACTGGGGCACCGCGTCCCGGATCTTCGCCTTGGACAGCGGCCTGCGGGTGTAGAGCAGGCAGATCACCAGGTTGAGCAGACGCTCGGTCTTGTCTGCCGCATTGGACTGTGTGCTCATGAGGTCGACGCTACCGGACCTCCACGCCCCATATGACAGTCGGCGGCACTACTGTTCGTGGCGTGATCCACTGGCGCGAGGCAACCGTCGAGCGGCTCCGGGCGCAGTGGCCCGGAGCCGCCGAGTATGACGTGTCCCTGCACGACGCTGAACCGCGCGAAGCGACGCCGCGCGATACGACCCAGCACGATGCGACGCCGCGCGATGCGACCCTGCACGACGCCACCGCACAGACGATCCCGGCCCTGGCCTACACCGACCTGGTCGGTCGGCCCCGCCCCGGGGATCGGGTCCTGCTCAACGTCGGGGCCCTGGACCGCGGGCTGGGCACGGGTGGGCTGGCCCTGATCGTGGCGGTCCCCGACCGCCTGCCACCTCGCGGTCCGGCCAGCCCGGGCCACATCGTGAAGGCGAGATACACGCCGCTCCAGACCATGGTGCTGGGCGTCGATGAGCAGGAGAGCCCGCACCATGAGGTCCTGCGAGACGCCACCGGCCTCAACGGGATGCCCGTCATCATGGCGGACCTGCACTCTGCGGTGCCGGCGATCCTGGCCGGACTGCGCGAAGCCCGTCCGCAGGTCCGGGCTGTCTATGTGATGACCGATGGCGGCGCGCTGCCCATCGCGTTCTCCCGCACCGTTGCCGGGTTGTCCGAAGCCGGGTGGCTGACCGGGACGATCACGGTCGGTCAGGCCTTCGGTGGCGGGCTCGAAGCCGTCAATGTCCACACCGGTCTGCTGGCCGCGGCCCATGTCCTGCACGCCGAGGTGGCCATCGTCGCCCAGGGACCGGGCAACCTGGGCACCGACTCCCCCTGGGGCTTCTCGGGTGTCGCCAGCGGCGAGGCGGTCAATGCCGCCGCGGTGCTGGGGGGCCGGGCGGTCGCGTCGCTGCGCGTCTCGGAGGCGGATGAGCGCGACCGCCACCGCGGTGTCTCCCACCACAGCCTGACGGCCTACGGCCAGGTCGCCATGGCGCCCGCGGACCTGCCGGTGCCACTGCTGGGCGGGGAGTTCGGCGACCGCGTGCTGAGCCAGGCACGCGACCTGGCCGGTGACAGCGCCGGCCGGCTTCGGCTTCGGGAGGTCGGTATCTCGGGGCTCGGCAGCGCGCTGGCTTCCTGCCCGGTGCGGCTGTCAACGATGGGCCGGGGCCTCGACCAGGACCGGGCCTCGTTCGTGACCTCCGCAGCGGCCGGGCGATTCGCATCAACGCTGCTTGACCCCTGAGAGATCCGCGGCCACGGACGGCAATGGCCGTGACCTCTCGATCGGGATACCGACCAAGACCTCACGGCCATCGCCATCGAACACGTGCCGGCTCACTGCGTGTTCGCCGCACTGAATGTTCGGCTCACTGCATGCATGTTCAGCTCACCGTTTCAGCTCACGCCGTGGCGACGAGGTCCACCACGAAGATGAGCGTCTCACCCGGTTTGATCGCGCCACCGGCTCCGCGGTCGCCGTAGGCCAGGGACGCCGGGATGACGAGCTTGCGACGGCCTCCGACTCTCATGCCGACGATGCCGTCATCCCAGCCCTTGATGACCTGACCCACGCCCAGACGGAAGTCCAGCGGTGAACCACGGTTCCACGAGGCGTCGAACTCCTCGCCGGTCGAGTGCGCCACGCCGACATAATGGGCGCTGATGGAGTCTCCAACCTTGGCCTCGGCGCCGTCACCCACCGCCAGGTCCTCGATGACGAGCGTGGTCGGTGCGATGTCGCCGGGGAAGTCGATCTCCGGCTTGGTCGTGCTGGGGTCGAAACCCATGGTGATCGGGCCTTTCATTCGCAGGGTCGATGGTCAAGCATCAGATGATCGCCAGGATGTCGACGGCGAACACCAGGGTGCCCTTGGCGCCGATCAGCGGCGGGGAGCCCTTGACGCCGTAACCCTCAGCCGGAGGTACGACCAGCAGGATGCGGCTGCCGACGGTCTGGCCGACCAGGCCCTTGTCCCAGCCGGTGATGACTTTGCCGGCACCGATCTGGGTGTCGAACGCGGAGCCGTGGTCGGCAGAGGCATCGAACTTCTTACCGTCTTTCCACAGCACACCGGTGTAGGCCACCTTGATGTTCTGACCGGCCTTCACGACCGGGCCGGCGCCCTTGATCAGCGGCTGGACAACCAGCTTCGTCGGCGCCGCGGTCTTGGGGACCAGGATCACCGCGGGCTTGCCGCCAACGACAGTGGCGGTCGGGAGACCGGCCTTCGGGGGAACCGCTGCGCCCTTGGCGCTCGTCAGCGGCGTGCTGGCCGAGACCAGGTCGATCAGGAAGAGGACAGTGTCCTTGGGGCCGAAACCAGCCTGGGCATTGCCCTGCGCGCCGAAGGCGTCCGCAGGCGGGATGGCCACGAGCAGCCGGGATCCGAGCTTCTGCCCGGTCAGTCCCTTGCTCAGCCCGGGCAGCAACGAGGCGGACGAGAGGTCCATGCCCGCTGCCTGCTTGCCGAAGCTGCTCTCGATCTGCTTGCCGTCCTTGCCGTTGACCAGCACATAGTTGAAGGTGATGGCGTTGGTTCTGGCCAGCTTGGCCCCGGTGCCGGCAGTGACGACCTTGGTGGTCGTCGCCTTCACGCTGAGCGGCTTGGTCTTGAGCGCCAGGCTGGGAGCCTTCGCGTTGCCCCCCACCGTGACAACGTCAAGGGGATTCGCCTTGACCTCGGTCTTGGCCGAGCTGCAGGCAGCCAGAAATACCAGGGGCACGACAGCGACGGAGACAAAACGTAAGCGGGACAGGCGCACGCGAAGACCTTTGATCGTTGGAACAGGGGGTCCCAACACCATATCGTCACAGCCTGGGCGGCTGCCAACAATCGGCTGTGAGTGTGCTGATCACATACCCTCGATCAGGCGTTCGACCCGCGCATCCACGGCGGCGAAGGGGTCCTTGCACAGGACTGTCCGCTGCGCCTGGTCGTTGAGCTTGAGGTGGACCCAGTCAACGGTGAAGTCTCGCTTGTGTTCCTGGGCGGCCCGGATGAAATCGCCGCGCAGCTTGGCCCTCGTGGTCTGCGGCGGCACGGTCTTCGCCTCGAAGATGTCCGACTCGGCGCAGACCCGGGCGGCGTTGCCATGATTCTGCAGGAGGTAGAACAGGCCGCGCTGACGGTTGATGTCGTGGTATGCAAGGTCCAGCTGGGCGATCCGGGGGCTGGCGAGGCTCAGGTCGTGTTTGACCGAGTAGCGCGAGATCAGCAGGTACTTGATGATCCAGTCGATCTCGGTGCCCACCATGGCAAGATCGCCGGTGCCCACCGCCGTGAGCGTACGCTGCCAAAGGTCGAGAACGGTTTTGTGGATCGGGTCGTCCAGACCCTCGCGGTCGACGAACTCGACGGCCCGTTCGCAGTACTCGCCCTGGATCTCCAGGGCAGTCAGCTCACAGCCGTTGGCAAGCTTGACCTTCTTGCGGCCAGTCATGTCGTGACTGATCTCACGGATGGCCCTGATCGGGTTCTCGAGAGTCAGATCCCGCATCACCACCCCGGCCTCGATCATCCGGAGGACCAGATCCGCGGACCCGACCTTCAGCAGGGTGGTGGTCTCGCTCATGTTCGAGTCACCCACGATCACATGTAGACGACGGTACTTCTCGGCGTCAGCGTGTGGTTCGTCCCTGGTGTTGATGATGGGGCGCGAGCGGGTGGTGGCGCTGGAGACACCCTCCCAGATGTGGTCAGCCCGCTGGCTGACGCAGTACGTCGCCCCGCGGGATGTGGTCGTGACCTTGCCGGCACCACAGGTGATCTGCCTGCTGACCAGAAAGGGGATCAGGATGTCGGACAGCTTCTGAAACTCCCCGGCGCGACCGACCAGGTAGTTCTCGTGACAGCCATAGGAGTTGCCCGCCGAGTCCGTGTTGTTCTTGAAGACGTAGATCTCGCCCGCGATACCCTCGTCGGCTATCCGTTGCTGGGCGTCGGCGACCAGTCCCTGGACGATGTGCTCCCCCGCCTTGTCATGAGTGACCAGCTGCCGGATGTCGTCACACTCGGGCGTGGCGTACTCGGGGTGGCTGCCCACGTCCAGGTACAGGCGCGAGCCGTTGGCCAGGAAGACGTTCGAGGACCGGCCCCAGGACACGACCTTGCGGAACAGGTAGCGAGCCACCTCGTCAGGAGTCAGGCGTCGCTGACCATCAAAGGTGCAGGTGACCCCGTACTCATTCTCGATACCGAAGATGCGGCGATCCATGACCACAGTCTATGGAGTGTCGAACAGCGTTGTAAGGGTTCGACACTCCTCTTCTCTGACCGCTGTGAACCGGCGCCGGTGAGCGGATGAGCCAGAAGGGCAGTGGGTCCGCCGGCACGGCCTCCGCGGCCCGCCCGGCAACTGGAATAGGGGTGCCCGAACCCATGGGATCATTGGTTCCGTGACCGCCCCACCAGGAGCACCGTTCGACACCTCGCAAGACCCAGACCACGTATCAGAAAAGCCCGGTGCGGCGGCCTTCGGTCTGCTGTCCAGGGCGCAGGCGCTTGCCGATCAGCTTCGCAGCGAGGTCCGGGCGGAGGCCGCTGCCCTGCGTGCCGAAGACGCTGCGGCCCATATCGAGGCGAGTCGGCTGCTGGCCGACGCCACGAACGTGCACGAGGACGCGCTCAGCGTGCAGCGCTCGGCTCAGGCCCGGCTCAGGGAGGCGCAACAGGAGGCGGCCCAGCTGGTCGGTGACGCCGCGGATCAGGCATCGCTGGTCGCCGCGGCCGCCGAACGGGCCACCGAGACGCTTCTTGCCAGTACCCAGATCGAAGTCGATGACCTCCGCAACGCCACGAGGGCGGAGGACCTGCGGCTGCGGGACCAGGCTGCCGCCGGGCTCGAGCAGGGGCGCGAGAACATCGCGACCCTGCTGGCCGAGGCGGCGGCGGGTATCGCGGCCCAGCAGGAGCAGGTCGCCGCTGAGCTGCATGAGCTGCGTGAGGAGGCTGTCCGGGAGGCGACCTCGATCCGGACCGCTGCGCAGGAGTTCGCCGCCGAGGCGATCACGCGAGCCGACACCGAGGCCAGCACAACCCATGCCATCACGACCAGCGAGCTCACCCACTCGCGAGCAGAGATCGCCGGCTTGCGGGCGACTGCTGCTGACGAGATCTCCTCCCTTCGCGATGCGGCCACGGCCGAGGCGGACCGGGTCCTGGGTGATGCGGCCGACCACATGCGCTGGACCCAGGACACCGTGCAGTCCCTCCTGTCGACCGCCGAAGCCGAGACCACCAGGCTGCGCCTTGCCGGCCACGAGACGAACGCCGCTCATCTGGCCCGCCGGCGTAAGCAGCTGCACAACATCATCTCGCGCGTCGCCCTGCGTGCCAGAGCCCTGACCTCACAAGCCGCCGCCGACGCAGAACGGCTACGCGGCCAGGCCGATGCCATCCTCGACGTCGCGCAGCGGGATACCGTGGCCACCCGCGAGCGGGCTGCTGCCCATGCGGCGCGGGTGATCGGCGAGGCGGACCTCACAGCTCAGGCAGCCCTGGAACGCGGCCAGCGGCGTCTGGACGAGGCAGAAGCCGGAGCCCGGGTGCTGCGTGAGCGGGCAGCGGCAGAGGTGCTACGGCTACAGACCGAGGCGCACGACCACCGCAGGGCGGTCCGCGACGAAGCCACCACCACTCTTGCGGCTGCCCGTGCCGATGCGAACACCAGCCGGACACACGCCCGCGACCTTCTTACCCAGGCACGCGCCGAGGTGAAGGTCCTGGCCGAGAGACGCGACGACATCACCGCGCAGCTGGGCCACCTCTCCGGCGTCATCGAGGCTCTTGCCGTGCCCGAACGCTCAGCGGTCCTGGCCGGACGCTGCGCGCCGGATGCCGCCGACATCGAGCCCACCCCCGAAAACGCAACACCACATCTCTGCCTCACCGCCACCGCTACGACAGGAACCAGATGACCGATTCCAACGCCCACTTCCGCAGCGTGCTCCGTGGATACGACCCCTCACAGGTCGACCAGCACGTGCATGAGCTGGCAGCGGCCGCTCAGACAGCCCGGCAGGAGGCCGCTGAACGCACCGTCCAGGTCCGCAAGCTCGAGGCCAGCCATGTCCAGCTCGGCAAAGAGGTCGATCGTCACGTCCAACGGGCCAGGTCGCTCGAAGAGGAGCAGATGAAGGCGTCCGTGCCCACCTACGCGACGCTCGGAGACCGCATCGGCTCCATCCTGACGCTCGCGGACGAAGAGGCAACCGAGCTGCGAGCACACGCCCTGGCGGACGCCGCGAACCATCACGCCCGCGCGGACGAGAGCGCTGTCGCGACCCGTCAGGACGCGGACCGCTACGCGACGGAGATGCGCCACGCCGCTGACACCGAGGCTGCCCGGGTCATGGAGGACGCCAAGCGGCAGGCCGACAGCATTCTGGACGACGCCGACCGCCAGGCCATGGCCCGATGCGAAGAAGCCGAAGCGGTATACGAGCGGGCCCGCGCCAAGTCTGCTACCGCGGCAGTCGACTTCGAGACCACCCTGGCCGCGCGTCGCGACTCGTCGGCGCTGGAGTTCGCCGCCGAGGTAACCGCCGCCGAGCAGCAGCTGGTCACGGTGCGGTTGCGGGCGGAAGAGACTCAGATCGAGTCCGAGCAGGCGCAGCAGGAAGTGGCCGCACGCTCCGCCCAGCAGCTCGAGCAGGCGATGACGCATGCTCACTCGCTGGTGGCCGAGGCCAAGACCAAGGCCGAGCGGATCAGGGGCGACTCCGAGCGCGAGCTGGCAGCCGCAACCCAGCGCCGGGACAGCATCAACGCCCAGCTCAGCAACGTCCGGCAGATGCTCGCGGCACTCGGTGGAGTCGCCATCGCCAACCCTCTGGACACAGCCACAGCGCCTGCCGCCCAGCCCAAAGCGGCAGACAGCAACGCAGACAACAAGGCTGCCAAGACGTTCACCGACAAGTCGGCCGACCGGAAGAGCGACTCCGGCAAGACCGCCTCCGGCAAGATTGAGCTCAACAAGCCGTTGGGCGTCAAGAGCTGAGCTCCACGGCTGCCTGAGTTTCCCAGCGCGACAAAGCGACTGGTCCATCCTTTCAAGGACTGACCGGTCGCTTCGTTGTTCCCCGTCCTGGTGGTTTCAACGTTCGACCGATCGACCATCGTTGTCGGACACAGAACTCACCGGGATTTCAGACGCACCCAAGGGCTTTTTGGACCTACTCTCAGAATCAATGCAGCCATTCGGTGTTGTCATCACCGGCTGAGTCCGCCTTCATCAGCAGCAGCGAGAGAGGAACCCGATGCCCGACCCCAACGTCATCTTCCGCGGCGCGCTCCACGGATACGACCGCGCCCAGGTGGACCAGCACGTGAATCAGCTCGCGCAGGCATCTTCGTCGATCTGGCAGGAGGCGTCCGAACGCACCCACCAGGTCAGCCAGCTCGAGGAAGCCAACCGGCATCTGAAGAGCGAGGTCGAGCGTCTGTCCCAACGGGCCTTGGCGCTGGAGGAGGCACAGCACGAGGCTGAATCACCCTCCTACAACGGTCTTGGTGCACGCATCATCTCCATCCTGACGCTGGCGGACAAGGAGGCTCAGGATCTGCGGGGCCGCGCCGAGGCGGACGTCGCGAACGTGCATGCGCTGGCCGAGGACGATGCGCTCGCGATTCGACAGGAGGCGGACGACTACGCCCTGGAGACGCGGTTCTCCAACGACGACGCGGTGGCAAGGATTCGTGAAGATGCCCAGCACGAGGCGAACGCCCTGCTGGAGGATGCCAGCCAACGCGCCGACTCACTTCTGGAGCACGCCAGGCAGCGCGCCGACAGCCTCCTTGACGACGCCGACCGACAGGCCAGGTCCCGGCAGGATGCCGACCGCCAGTCGATGGCCCAGCGAGAGGAGGCCGAGGCCGCCTACGAGCAGGCGCGTGCCTCGACCGCGGCCGCGGCAATCGACTTCGAGACCACCCTGGCCGCGCGTCGGGAAGCGTCCGCGGCGGAGTTCGCCGCCCAGGTGGCCGCTGCCGAGGAGCAGCTGGCCTCGGTCCGGCTGCGGTCGGAACAGACCCGAAGAGACATCGAACGCGCCCAGCAGGAGGCGGAGGCGAAGTCCTCATACCTGATCGAGCAGGCGATGGCGAGCGCCCAGAGCGTGGTGGCTGAGGCCAAGAGCAAGGCAGCGCTGATCCGTGGCAACTCGGAGCGCGAGCTGACTGCAGCCAACCAACGCAGGGACAGCATCAACGCGCAGATCAGCGTCGCCCGCCGGGACCTCGCAGCGCTCGGTGGCGCCAAGGCGGTCAACCCGGTGCCGCTGGCGCAAGACCAGGTTTCATCCAACAACGGGGCAGCCACAGCCAGCAACGGGGCAGGAGCCGGCCTCGTGGTCAATGGCGACGTTGATCGGGCCAGCACAAGGCTGGGGGCCGACTCTCAGGACTGATCTGTCTGACTCCGCCCGCTGGTCAGATGGGCTATCGATGACGGTTCAGCGGCGAGGAACTCCGCAAGCGTCATCGGGCGTTGGCCGGTGAGGTGCTCGATGGTGTGGCTGGTCACTGACGCTTCGCCGGTGCCCAGCATCAGAAAGGAGCCGATCCAGCCCTCGATGAGCCACTCGGGATGGCCCGCCCGGGACTCTCGCGCCTCTTCGAGGGTCTCCGCGTGGTACGTGATCGCCCGGCGGGTGGCCTTGGTCAGGATGCGCGCCGTCTCGTGCAGGTCGATCGCACGAGGTCCGGTCACGTCGTAGACCTGCCCCTCGTGGCCGGGCTCGATCAGCAACACCGCTGCGAGCCGGGCGACGTCGGCCCGCGCCACCCAGGCCACCCGACCGTGCCCCGCCGGGGCGCGAATCACCGCGTCCGCCCTCACGAAACGGGGCGCCATATCGGCATACAGGGAGTTGCGCATCGACGTCAGGCTGATCCCCGCTTCCCGGATCGCCAGCTCGGTTGCGCTGTGTTCACGGGCATAGGGAAACGTCGAGTTGGGCGCGGCGCCCATGAACGAGGTGTAGACGATGCGTTCGACCCCGGCCATCCGGGCACCCTCGATCGCCCGCCGGTGCAGGGTGATCCGGTCAGGATGCTCAGGCCCGGAGACCAGGAGCAGGGTGCCGATCCCGTCCAGCGCCTTGGCCATCGCCTCGGAGTCCTCATAGGCAGCAACGGCGACATCCGCGCCGTGCAGCCTGGGCGCCGACATCGGGTCTCGCACGATCAGCCGCGGCATCATCCCCCGTGCGGCCAGCTCACGAACGACCCGGCCACCGAGATCACCGGAGGCCCCGGTCACCGCGATGCTCACGAGGGATTCGACTCGCGCTTGTCAGCCGGTGGGTTCTGGCCGGTCAGTGTGTCGTGTCGACCCGGCGCCAGGTCATCCTCGGCGGGCACGTCCGTCGTGGGGTCCTCGCTGTTCAGCAGCGCCTCGAGCAACGGCCCCGCCAGACGACGGAACGTACGCCGGGGACGTGCCCTGTCGAGCACCGCGACCTCGAGCTGCTTCCCCGACAGGGTGCGTGCCGGCCCACCTGCCGGGTCGTGTCCCAGCAGGTCGACCGCCAGTGCGAGGGCGTCACCCAGGGTCATGCCGGGTGTCCACCGTTCCTGCAGACCAGCGGTGATCTGCTCCCCGGCGCCGCCCATCGCGATGAAGCCCTGCTCGTCGGCGACCGAGCCGTCATAGGTGAGGCGATAGATCTGGTCTTGTTCGGCGTTCACCCCGACCTCAGCGACAACGATCTCCACCTCGTAGGGCTTGGACTCCTGGGTGAAGACGGTCCCGAGGGTCTGTGCATAGGCATTGGCCAGACCCCTGGCGGTCACATCGCTGCGATCGTAGGAGTACCCGCGCAGATCGGCATAACGGACGCCGGCCACCCGGAGGTTCTCGAACTCGTTGTACTTGCCCGCGGCCGCGAAAGCGATCCGGTCATAGATCTCGGAGATCTTGTGCAGCGCGCGGGAGGGATTCTCGGCAACGAAGGCGATGCCGCGGTCGTAGCCCAGGACCACGACGGAGCGCCCCCGGGCAATCCCCTTGCGCGCGTAGTCCGCCCGGTCCTTCATAAGCTGCTCAGGTGAGACGTAGAACGGCATGTTCATCGGGCACCTCCGGGGTTGCCACGGCGGTCGGCGACGATCTGCTCGACGACTGATGCCAGCGTGTCGTCATCCAGGAAGCGCAGCCCGTCTGCGTCGACCACGGCCAGCGTCGGCCAGATCCGCCGGCTGAGGTCTGGACCACCCGTGGCCGAGTCGTCGTCGGCGGCGTCATACAGCGCCTCGACGGCCACCCGGACCGCTGCCGGTGAGTCCATCCCGGTGTGCCAGAGCTTCTTCATCGCGCCGCGGGCGAACAATGAGCCCGAGCCGACGCTGTGATGGTCGTGCTCCTCGTAGCAGCCGCCGGACACGTCATAGGAGAAGATCCGGCCGGCCATCGTGGGCAGGTCGAAACCGGCGAACATGGGGACCACGGCCAGACCCTGCATCGCCATCGCGAGGTTGGACCGGATCATCGTCGCGAGCCGGTTGGCCTTGCCTTCAAGGGAGAGCAGGGTGCCCTCGATCTTCTCGTAGTGCTCGAGCTCGACCTGGAAGAGCTTCACGATCTCGATGGCGAGGCCGGCGGTGCCGGCGATCCCGACCGCGGAGTACTGGTCGGCCGCGAAGACCTTGTTCATGTCACGGTTGGCAATCAGGTTGCCCATGGTGGCACGTCGGTCCCCCGCCATCACGATTCCGCCGTCATAGGTCAGGGTCACGATCGTGGTGCCGTGCGGCGCCTCGAACGTGCCACCCACCGGCAGCAGCCGCCGCGACGGAAGCAGCTCAGGAGCGTGCGCGCCGATGAACTCGGTGAAGGACGATGACCCGGTGGTCATGAACGCTGCGGGCAGTCGTCCGTCGCCGCCCCCAGGGCGCAGGTTCACTGGCCGCCCTTCTGCACGAACCCGCGCACGAACTCCTCGGCGTTCGCCTCGAGAACGCCATCGATCTCATCTAGCACGCTGTCGATGTCGTCATCGAGCGCGTCCTTGCGGGCGGTGGCCTCGGCGGTGGCCGCCTCAGGCTCGGGCGCCTCGTCGGGGGTATCGTCGCGGCGCTGGGGCCGGCTTTGCTCCTGGCTTGGCATCTGTCCTCCACGGGCGTTGATCGGGACCGGCGCTGGCCTTACGGGAGCAAGAACGCCGGACAATCTTCATCAATTGCAGCCTAGCCCGCTGTCAACCGTTGGCGGCGGCCAATTCCCGCAAAAGAGTTGAGGCATCGGGGCTCCGGTCGATCAGGTCGCCCACGCCCTGTCTGGTGCCGCGCAGGGGCTCGAGCATGGGGACTCGCTGCAGGGCCGCCTGACCCGGCACATCGAAGATCACCGAGTCCCACGAGGCCGCGGCGATCTCGGCGGAGTACTTCTCCAGGCATCGTCCCCGGAAGTAGGCTCTGGTATCTTCGGGCGGGTTGGTGATGGCCGCCTTGACCTCGGCGTCGCCGGTCAGCGAGTCGATCCGGCCGCGCTGGGCCAGACGGTGGAAGAGGCCCTTCTCGGGGCGGATGTCCGACCACTGGATGTCGATCGCCTTGAGCCGGTGATCGGACCATTGCAGCCCGTCGCGGTCCCGATAGCCCTGCAGGAGGGAGAGCTTGGCGACCCAGTCGATCTCCCGAACGCACTCCATCGGGTCGCGTTCGAGCTTGGTCAGCACCGAGGACCACAGGGACATCACCTCTGCGGTGTCTTCGTCGATGGCACCGGGGCTGCGCGACTGCAGATAGCGCTCGGCCTTCTCGAAATAGATCCAGAGCAGCTGAACCGCCGTCATGGTGCGCCCGTCGCGCATCTCCAGCAGGTGCTGCAGCCCGGGGTCGTGCGAGACCTTGTGCAGTGTCGCGACCGGCTTGCGGACGCCCAGGTCCTCGTCGATGAACTTGTCCTCGATCATTGCCAGGACCAGGCTGGTCGTGCCCATCTTGAGCAGTCCGGCGACGTCGCACTGGTTCGCGTCACCGATGATCACATGCAGCCGGCGATACAGCGCAGCCACTGCGTGCGGCTCGTCGCGGGTGTTGATGATGGGGCGTTTCAGCGTGGTCTCGAGACCGACCTCAACTTCGAAGAAGTCCGACCGCTGGGCAATCTGGAACCCGGCCTCTGTCGAGTCCTGACCGATACCAACCCTGCCCGCGCCGCACATCACCTGTCGGGCCACGAAGAACGGGATGAGGTGCCGGGTGATGTCCGAGAAGGGGGTCTCGCGACGCATGAGGTAGTTCTCGTGCGTGCCGTAGGACGCGCCCTTGCCATCGGTGTTGTTCTTGTAGAGGTTCACCCCGGCGGTCCCCGGCATCGAGGACAGTCGCCGGACCGACTCGAGCATGATCTGCTCCCCCGCCCGGTCCCAGCACAAGGCCGCCCTCGGCGAGGTCACCTCAGGCGAGCTGTACTCCGGATGGGCGTGGTCGACATACAGCCGGGCACCGTTGGTGAGAACCACATTGGCCAGGGTGGGGTCTTCCTCGTCGGTCAGCTGACCGGAGTCGGCAAGGTGACGGGCGACCTCGAACCCGCGCGCATCACGCAACGGCATCTCGTCCTCGTAGTCCCAGCTGGCCCGGGCGGCTCTCGAACCTCTCGAGCTGGCGTAGGCATTGACCACATACCCCGAGAGCAACATGGGGTTCGCGGTGGGATCGCCGGGCACCGAGATGCCGTATTCCGTCTCTATCCCCATCACTCGTCGCACGGTCATCCCATTAGCCTAGGCGAATAGCACCCATCCGCCAGTGACTTCACCCGCCACGGCCGCACTTTCTGAAGTCGTCCGGTCGCACCCGCCTTGTTAGGGTCGCCGAGTGCGCTCCCTCATCGGTCTGGCTCTCGACGCTGCCCTCATCTGCCTCTTCGCCGCCATCGGGCGACGTAACCACGGAGAGACCAACGCGCTGCTCGGGGTGGCCGCGACCGCCTGGCCGTTCCTGGCCGGTATGGCGGCCGGCTGGCTGGTCTTTCTCCTCGCCCTGCGTCGCGCCCCCCTGTCAGTGCGCGAAGGAATACCGGTCTGGCTCTCAGCAGTAACGATCGGCATGCTCCTGCGCACCCTGACCGGCGCCGGCACCGCCTTCTCTTTCGTCGTGGTGGCCACCGTCTTCCTGGCCACCGGGCTGATCGGCTGGCGCGCGGTCGCTGCCCGCGCCGCCCCCCGCCCGCCGAGGTAACCCCATGAACCCGGCTTCCTGCCCCGAAACCACCGAATCGAGCTCCCTCATAGCGCGATTCAGTGGTTTCACGGCAGGAAGCCGAGGTGGGGTTGGGGCGGGCGCAGGGGGCGGGGGTCGGGGGGGTGAGTGTTGCTAGAGGTACTGGCCGGTGTTGGCTACCGCTTCTATGGAGCGACCTGGCTCGGTGCCGTCCTTACCGGTGACCAGGGTGCGGATGTAGACGATGCGCTCGCCCTTCTTGCCCGAGATCCGAGCCCAGTCGTCGGGGTTGGTCGTGTTGGGCAGGTCCTCGTTCTCCTTGAACTCGTCCACGCACGAGGCCAGCAGATGCTCGACCCGGATGCCCTTCTGCTCGGTCGTGAGAAAGTCCTTGATCGCCATCTTCTTGGCCCGGTCGACGATGTTCTGGATCATGGCCCCGGAGTTGAAGTCCTTGAAGTACAGGACCTCCTTGTCACTGTTGGCATAGGTGACCTCCAGGAACCGGTTGGCGTCGATCTCGGAGTACATCCGCTCGACCGCCGACTGGATCATCGCCTCGACCGTGCGCTGGGCCGAGTCGCCGTGCTCGGCCAGGTCGAACTCGTGCAGTGGCAGGTCTGCGGTGAGGTACTTGCTGAAGATGTCGCGGGCGCTCTCGGCGTCGGGGCGCTCGATCTTGATCTTCACGTCGAGTCGGCCGGGACGAAGGATCGCGGGGTCGATCATGTCCTCGCGGTTAGAGGCACCGATCACGATGACGTTCTCGAGGCGCTCCACACCGTCGATCTCGGACAGCAGCTGCGGAACGATCGTCGTCTCGACATCAGAGGAGATGCCGGAGCCACGGGTCCGGAACAGCGCGTCCATCTCGTCGAAGAAGACGACCACTGGTGTACCGTCCGAAGCCTTCTCGCGGGCCCGCTGGAAGATCAGCCGGATGTGCCGCTCGGTCTCGCCGACATACTTGTTGAGCAGCTCGGGGCCCTTGATGTTCAGGAAGAAGGACTTGCCCACCGGCTTGCCCTCCTTGGCGGCAACCTTCTTGGCCAGGGACGCCGCAACGGCTTTGGCGATCAGCGTCTTTCCGCAACCGGGAGGGCCGTAGAGCAGGACGCCCTTGGGGGGCTTCAGCTTGTGCTCCAGGAACAGGTCCGGGTGCAGGTAGGGCAGCTCGACGGCATCGCGGATCGCCTCGATCTGACCGGCCAGGCCACCGATGTCGCTGTAGTCGATGTCCGGCACCTCCTCGAGGACCAGGTCCTCGACCTCGGCCTTGGGGATCCGCTCGTAGACGAAGCCCGAGCGGGAGTCCAGCAGCAGGGCGTCGCCGACCCGGATCGGCTCTCCCTCCAGGCTCTCGGCTCTGCGGCAGACGCGTTCCTCGTCGGCGTGAGCGACCACCAGGACCCGGTCGTCATCCAGGAGCTCCTTGAGCATCACGATCTCGCCGATGCGCTCGAAGCCGCAGGTCGCCACGACGTTGAGAGCCTCGTTCAGCATCACCTCGCGGCCGGCGGACAGCTCGCCGGGGTCGACCGATGGCGAGACGGCGACCCGCATCTTGCGACCGCTGGTGAGGATGTCGACGGTGGCGTCGTCATACGACTCGAGGATCAGGCCGTAGGCCGACGGCGGCTGGGCCAGCCGGTCCACCTCGCCCTTGAGGGTCACGATCTGCTCGCGCGCCTCGCGCAGGGTCCGCACCAGACGCTCGTTCTGGGACGACAGCGTCGACAGCGCGGTCTGCAGCTGCAGGACACGGTTCTCGAGGTCACGCGAGCGGGTGGGTGAGTCGGCGAGCCGGCGACGCAGACCGGCGACCTCCTCGGACAGCAGGGACTGCTGGCGCAGCGCCTCCGCCGGGTCTATCGGCTCGACCGCAGGCTCCTGCTGATCCTCATGCTGGGGGGAGTTCTCGGACATGATTGGAACCTCCTCGCGGTCAGGTGCCGGCCCTGTTCGTAACCGACAATTTGACCCTAACCCGACACACCACTACGTGGGTGGTGTATCCGTCAAAGATCGGCGAACGCGTCGGATCTTCTTCTCGGACGTTGTCCGCTCCCCCATGTCCTCGGAGGACCACTCGCCGGTGGGCAACTCGCTTCCGTCGCCTGTTGCGGCCTTGGCCGGGCGGCGCTTGCGCAGCGGCGGGGTGACTCCGGGGCCGAGCCGCCGGGTGGTGATCAGGAAGCCGGTGTGACCATGCATACGGTGCTCGGGACGGACCGCGAGCCCCTCGAGGTGCCAGCCGCGGACCAGCGACTCCCAGGCCGAGGGCTCGGTGAATCCGCCGTGGTCACGCGATGCCTCGGCCACCCGGGAGAGCTGGGTGACGGTCGCGACGTAGCAGATCAGCACCCCGCCGGGAGCCAGAGCATCGGCGACGACGTCCAGGCACTCCCAGGGCGCAAGCATGTCTAGGACGACCCGGTCGATGGTGCCGGCCTCGACCGCGGCCGGCAGGCTCTCGACCAGGTCGCCGACGGTGATCTGCCAGGCGGGGTGCGGGCCGCCGAAGAAGCCCTCCACATTGCCCCTGGCGATGTCTGCGAACTCCACCCGTCGCTCGAAGGAATGAAGATCACCCTGGTCGCCGACGGCCCGCAGCAGGGACATGCTCAGCGCCCCGGACCCGACACCTGCCTCGACCACCCGCGCGCCGGGGAAGATGTCGGCCATGGCCACGATCTGGCCGGCGTCCTTGGGGTAGACCACTGCGGCGCCCCGCGGCATGGACAGCACGTAGTCGCACAGCAGGGGACGCAGTGCCAGGTACTCGATGCCCGAGGTGTTCTTGACGGTCGAGCCGTCCGGGATGCCGATCACGTCGTTGTGCGGCAGCCAGCCCCGGTGGGTGTGGAACTCCTTGTCGACCTCCAGGGTGATCGTGTGGAGCCGACCCTTGGAGTCGGTCAGCTGGACCCGCTCGCCCTCCGCGAACAGCCCGCGGCGAAGGTGAGCGCCAGTGGCGCCCTGGGTGTTGGCGGGACTGTGCAGGCTCATGACGGATCAGTCTAGGTCGGCGGGGCGGGCCTTCGGGACACCGCAGCCTCGAGGTCGCCGGCCAGGATGATGCCAACGATCCGGCCGTCCGGGACACGCACCGGGACGGCACCGATCCCCAGACTCTGCATGATGGCGACCACCGCGGCTATCGAGTCGTGCGGACCGGCCTGGACCACCCAGCCGTCCGGCTGCCGGCGCATCACGCTGGTGATCGCGACACCCCAGCGCGACTGCTCGGGGATCGCCAGCAGCGCATCGTCGTCCAGAAGCCCGATCGCGTTGCGTGCGTCATCCTCGACGACCACGATCGTGCCGCCTGCGCCCTCGGGCCCGCTGGAGCGAAGGGCGAACGCCTGGGCTGCACTGGCCTCGGAGGGCAGCGAGGCCGCCAGCCGCCATACAGAGTCGATCCGTATGCCGTTCAGCAGGCGACTGCCGCGCCCGGCCCGGATCGCGTTGGTGGCTCCCACCCAGAGGAACGACCCGATGAGCAGCCCCCAGACGACGCTGAACAGATCCGGCGGCTGGCCGTTCAGCAGTGGCGGGCCCAGGAACCACAGCATGACCAGGATGGTGACGACCCGCCCGCACCAGCCGGCCGCGATCATCCCTGTCTCGCGGCTTCCGGTGATCCTCCACACCAGGGAGTCGACCAGGAACCCGCCGTCCAGCGGGAGGCCGGGCAGCAGGTTGAACGCGGCCACGAAGGCGTTGGTGTAGACGACCGCGCTCACGAGCAGGTCGGTGATGCCGCCAGGTGGCACTGCAGGCATGGCGAGCCAGCCGACCAGGGCCAGGAGCCCGTTGGCGGCCGGCCCCGCGATTGCCACCAGCGCGCTGGGTCCGGGTCGCGCCGAGGATGAGTCGTATGCCGTGTGCCCGCCCCAGATGTCAGCGACGACGCGGTTGACGCGATATCCGACTCTGGTGGCCACGACCGCGTGGGCTGCCTCGTGCGCGAGCACCGAGACCAGGAGCAGAACGGCGAAGATGAGGGCCACGAAGTAGGCGGAGGGGCCGAGCTCGGGGCGGTTGTCGGCGATGCTGGGGCCGAAGGTGAACACGATGACCAGGGCGATGACCGGCCAGGACTTGCCGATGTAGACCGGCACCCCACCGATCGTGGCAACTCGCAGGCCGGGGGCGGTGGTTGTCGGGGACTCTGTGCTGGCGGCCATGAGGAGAAACTGTATGTCAATGGGCTCAGTGTTCGTGCCCTCACCGTCGGTGTCAGTATCGTCGCCGTCAGTATCAGCGCCGTCACCGTCAGGGCCGTCGCCTACAGTGCCGTACATGGTTGCCGCACTGTCCCCGAGCCGGGCCTCTGACTTCATGCAATGCCCGCTGCTCTACCGATTCCGGGTGATCGACAAGCTCCCGTCGCCGCCCAATGCCGCCGCGGCGCGGGGGACCCTGGTGCACTCGGTGCTGGAGCGGTTGTTCGACCTCCCGTCGGCGGCGCGGACCATCGAAGCCGCCTCCGCCCTGGTCGAGCCGCAGTGGCAGGCGCTGCTCGAGGGCAGGCCGGAGCTGGCCGAGCTGGTCGAGGAGGGCAACCCCGCGGCGCTGGCGACCTGGTTCGGCGACGCTGTCTCGCTGATCGAACGCTGGTTCACCCTGGAGGACCCGACCCGGCTGGAGCCGGCCGAGCGGGAGCTCTACGTCGAGACCGACCTCGACGGGTTGACGCTGCGCGGATATGTCGACCGGCTCGATGTGGCCCCCACCGGTGAGATCCGGGTCGTCGACTACAAGACCGGCCGGGCGCCCTCAGAGCTCTTCGAGGGCAAGGCGCTGTTCCAGATGAAGTTCTATGCCCTGGTGCTGTGGAGGTTGCGCGGCGAGGTGCCCCGGTTGCTGCAGCTGGTCTATCTCGGCGGGAACGACCCCGAGATCGTTCGCTACTCCCCCGACGAGGCGGACCTGCTCGCGGTGGAGCGCAAGCTCAGGGCCCTGTGGCGTGCCATCGAGGCCGCCGCCCAGAACGGTGACTGGCGCCCGAGCAAGTCCAGGCTCTGCGACTGGTGCGACCACCGCAGCCTGTGCCCGGCGTGGGGTGGCACTCCCCCGCCCCTGCCCGAGGGCGCGGCGGTCCTGGCTCTCGACCCGCACGCGACGGCTTCCGTCGTTCCGGCCGAAGACTAGAGCAACTCTCCCCGGGCCATCAGTCCTCCGCCCTCGCCTCGCACGCGGGGACGGCATAACGCCGCAGCGGAGGACCGAGCTGTTCACGTTGTTGCACAGTTCCCAGCCGTCGCCCGGCGCCCGAGACGGCTTCATCCCAGCCCGGGACGATGACCATTCACCAGGTTTGACGCAAATCCTCACCTCCCGGACCTTCCGCGCCCCAACCCGCCGCGCCCGAACCCGCCGCGCCCGAAATCGCTGCGCCCGAACCCACCGCGCCCGAAATCGCTGCGATGAAACCCTGTTCAGTCTTGACGTACACCGTTGGCCGCGCCCTGACGACGCCGCGAAGTGGCGCGCGCTGTACCGGGCGTACGCCGACTTCTACCGGGAGGCCGTGACAGACGCCCAGCTCGATGTCATGTGGTCCTGGGTGACCGATCACGACGTCTCAGCGCTGCTGGTTCGTAGCCCGAGCGGCACCGTCGTGGGCCTGGCTCACTAGCGTCCGTACCACCGGCCGTTGGCTGCCGCCGTGGCCGGCCGCCTCGATGACCTCTACGTGGTGCCGGCCGCACGCGGCACGGGCGCGGTCGACGCCATCCTGAAAGCGCTGCGGGAGATCGGACGTCAACGTGGTTGGAGCAAGATCCGCTGGGTCACCGCGGATGACAACTACCGGGCCCGCAGCAAGTACGACCAGGTGGCTGAGCGAGCCACCTGGGTCACTTATGACATGCAGGTCCCACCCGATACCCCCGCCGCCTCGCTGGGGGGTCTAGCCAGGTGAGAGCGCACTCATCGACCAAAACAGGGCGTTTTCGGGTCGATTGGTGCGCTCTCACCTGGCGGAAGATCACCTCTGCGGGGGAAGGGGGGTCAGGTTCCTACGTAGTAGGTGTCGGCCACTTTGAGGGCCTCGTCCAGGATGGCGATGCCTTCCCGGACGTCCTCGACGGAGGTGGTGCACGGGGGGACGACGTGAGTCCGGTTGAAGTGGATGAACGGCCACAGCCCACGGTCCTTGCATGCAGCACCGAGCTCGGCCATCGGCTTCGCCTGGGCGCCACTGGAGTTGAACGGCACCAGCGGCTCCCGGGTGGTTCGGTCACGGACCAGCTCCAGCGCCCAGAAGACGCCGAGCCCCCGGACCTCTCCGACGCAGGGGTGCCGCCCGGCCAGGGCACGCAGCTCAGGACCGATCACGTCGGTCCCCAGCGATCGGGCATGCTCGATGATCCCCTCCTCGCGGAAGATGTTGATCGAGGCCACCGCGGCCGCGCAACCCAGCGGATGACCCGAGTAGGTCAGCCCGCCCGGGAAGGCCCGGTCCGCGAACGTCGCGGCGATCGGGTCCGAGATGACCACCCCGCCCAGTGGCACGTACCCGGAGTTGACGCCCTTGGCGAAGGTGATCAGGTCCGGCGTCACGCCCCAGTGGTCCACCGCGAACCACTCGCCGCAGCGACCGAAACCAGCCATGACCTCGTCGGCGATCATCATGATCCCGAACTCGTCGCACAGCGCGCGGACCCCGGCGAGATACCCCGGGGGCGGGACGAGGATGCCGTTGGTGCCGACCACGGTCTCCATGATGATCGCGGCGACCGTGTGCGAGCCCTCGACCATCAGCAGGTCCCTCAGATGCGCAAGGGCGCGATCGGACTCTTCCTGCTCAGTGGTCGAGTGGAAGGGCGAGCGGTAGGAGTACGGGCCCCAGTAGTGGATGATCCCTGGCTCGCCCGGCTCGGAGGCCCAGCGGCGCGGGTCGCCGGTCAGCGCGATGGCTCCCGCCGTCGCACCGTGGTAGCTGCGGTAGGCCGCCAGGATCTTGTGCCGTCCGGTGTGCAGCCGCGCCATCCGGATCGCGTTCTCGTTGGCATCGGCTCCGCCGTTGGTGAAGAAGACGGAGTTGAGGTCGCCGGGCGCCACCTCGGCGACGAGCCGGGCGGCCTCGCTGCGGGCGTCGTTGGCGAAGGCCGGCGAGATGGTGCAGAGCCTGGCGGCCTGTTCCTGGATCGCGGCGACCAGCTTGGGATGCTGGTAACCAATGTTGACGTTCACCAGCTGCGAGGAGAAGTCGAGATACCGCTTGCCCGAGTAGTCGGTGAAGTGCGACCCGGAGGCGGACGCGATCGGCATCGGGTCGATGTGCGCCTGGGCGGACCAGGAGTGGAAGACGTGAGCGCGGTCGTCAGCGCGGACGCGTGCCTCGTCGGACGGAGGTACGGACGGGTTCGATGACCATCGGTTCTGATCCGGGGTCTGGGTCTGGGTCATAGGCGGGGTGTGGGTCATGGGAGGGTCCTATCGCGTACGGGGGAAGCCGAGGTCAACAGCGGAGGTGGCCGGGTCGGGCCAGCGGGAGGTGACGACCTTGCCGCGGGTGTAGAAGCTCATGCCCTCGGCGCCGTACATGTGGGTGTCACCGAACAGGGAGGCCTTCCAGCCGCCGAACGAGTAGTAGGCCACAGGGACCGGAACGGGGACGTTGATCCCGACCATTCCGACCTGGACGTCATACTGGAACTGCCTGGCAGCCCCGCCGTCGCGAGTGAAGATCGCCGTCCCGTTCGCGTAGGGGTTGTCGTTGATCAGCGCCAGACCCTGCTCGTAGGTCTCTGCGCGGACCACGCACAGGACCGGCCCGAAGATCTCGTCGGTGTAGACGGTCATCTCGGGGGTGACATGGTCCATCAGGGTCGTCCCGAGGAAGAAGCCGCCGGCCGGCACCTCCTCGTCACGACCGTCGACGACCAGGGTGGCACCCGCCTTCGCCCCGGCCCCGATGTAGCCGGCGACCTTGTCCCGATGCTCGGCCGTGATCAGCGGACCGATGTCGGTGTCGGGGTGGGTTCCGTCGCCGACCTTGAGCTTCGGCAGCCGGGCCGCCAGGGCATCGACCAGACGGTCCGCGACGTCACCGACGGCAACCGTGACGGACAGCGCCATACAACGCTCGCCTGCTGAGCCGTATGCCGCGGAGACCACCGCGTCGGCGGCCATCTCCACGTCCGCGTCGGGCAGCACGAGGGCATGGTTCTTGGCACCGCCGAGCGCCTGGACCCGCTTGCCCTGGGCCGTCCCCGCCTCGTAGATGTACCTCGCGATGGGCGTGGACCCGACGAAGCTCACGGCCGCGACGTCCGGGTGAACCAGCAGCGCGTCGACCGCCTCCTTGTCGCCCTGGAGAACGGTGAAGACGCCATCAGGCAGGCCGGCGTCCTTCCACATCTGGGCCAGGAACAGCGAGGCCGAGGGGTCCTTCTCGCTCGGCTTGAGGATGAAGGCGTTCCCGCAGGCGATGGCGTTGGCACACATCCACAGGGGCACCATCACCGGGAAGTTGAACGGGGTGATGCCGGCCACCACACCCAGGGGCTGGCGGATGGAGTAGACGTCCACGCCGGTCGAGGCCTGCTCGGAGAACCCGCCCTTGAGCAGCTGGGGCACGCCGGCGGCGAACTCGACGTTCTCCAGGCCGCGGGCGATCTCGCCGGCCGAGTCGGACAGCACCTTGCCGTGCTCGGCGGTGACGATCGCCGAGAGCTCGGCGGTCCGCTCGTGAAGAAGCTGGCGGAAGGCAAACAGCACACCGGCGCGCTGGGACAGGGAGGCGTGCCGCCAGTCCCTGGCAGCGGTCACGGCCTTGGCGACCGCGGCATCGACCTCGCTGCCGCTCGCAAGCTCCACCTCGGCGCTGCGCTCTCCCGTTGCCGGGTTGTACACCGGTGACCTCCGCCCTGAGGTTCCGGAGGTCTGGTGATTATCGATCCAGTGTGAGATGAGCGATGTCGGCGTTGTCATGATCGACACACTACGTTCCACCCACTTGATCACACAATTAAGATATTGCTATGTTACAAATATGCATAGTTCTCTCTCGGTGATCTCCGAACGGCTCGAGGATGCCAGCGCAAAGGGCCTCGCCCATGCGGTGAGCCGTGCCGTTCGTGACGGCGCCCTGCAGCCAGGTGCCAGGCTCCCGCCGATCCGGGCCCTGGCAACCCACCTCGGCCTCTCCCCCACCACGGTCAGCGCCGGCTGGACACTGCTTGCCCGCTCCGGCGCCATCCGCACCGACGGTCGCCGTGGCACGACCATCGCCGGTCTGCAGGAACCTGCCTCTGGCCGATACCGCCGGGCTCTGGAACGGCAGCTCGACTTCGCCCTCGACCTGTCCACCGGCACCCCCGACCCGGCCCTGCTGCCGAACCTCGGACCAGCCCTGAGCGAGCTGACCACAGCCGGCATCCCCGGCACCTACCTGGACGACCCCGTCGTGCCCGGACTGCTGGACGTGCTCAGGGCACAGTGGCCCTACCCGCCCGACGAGCTCATGGTCGTGGACGGCGCCATGGACGCCCTGGACCTGGTGTCCCGGTCGATGCTCCGCTTCGGCGACCGTGTCATCGTGGAGCACCCGGGCTTCCCTCCGTTGCTGGACCTGCTCGAGTCCATCGGAGCCGAGGTGGTGGGAGTGCCGGTCGACAGTGCCGGGCTGTGCCCAGAACCCCTTGCCGCGGCCCTGACCGGAGCGGGGACCCACACCTGCGCGGTCTTCCTGCAGCCGAGGGCGCAGAACCCGACAGGCGCCTCGATGGCCGGGCAGCGGGCCCGCGAGCTGGTTCCCATCCTCGCCCGCGCCGGCCTGCCGGTCATCGAGGACGACTCGGCCGGCGCCGTCGCGGCCGCGGTGCCGATCAGCCTGGGCCGGTGGATCCCGAACCAGGTGATCCACATTCGCAGCTTCTCCAAGTCCCATGGCCCAGACCTGCGCCTGGCCGCCATGAGCGGTTCCGGCGAGCTGCTCCGCGAGGTCGTCCACCGCCGCCAGCTGGGACAGGGCTGGTCCAGCCGTCTGCTCCAGCGGGTGCTGCTGACCCTGCTCACCGACCCTGTTGCGGTGGCCGACGTCGACCGGGCCCGGGACGAGTACACCCGACGCAGGGTCGCCCTGGTCGCAGCCCTGGCCGCACGCGGTGTGGACGTTGTGGGCGGAGACGGGCTGAACCTGTGGGTGCCCGTCAATGACGAGTCGGCAGCCATCGTCCGGCTGGCCCGCCAGGGAGTGGGCGTCACGCCGGGAACGCCCTTCGACGTCCTGCCCGGCGGCGGTGGCCACCTGCGGGTGACCGTCGGTCTGGTGGCCGACGGCTACGAATCGCTGGCAGACCTCCTGGCCGCTGCCGCGAACACGTCCTCGTGGGCGTCACACGGCCGCTAGCGATCGCACCGGCAAACCAGCTCGGTCGAACAGGCTCGGTCGAACAGGCTCGGTCGAACAGGCTCAGTCGAACAGGCTGCGGAGATCCTGCGGGGTGAGTCCAACCAAGGTCGGGATCTGAACAGCGCCCGGGGTCTCGGGCACCGCAACGTGATGCGGCACGGCAATCGTCTGTATGCCGGCCGCCACCGCCGAGGCCACGCCCGGCGGCGAGTCCTCAATCGCAATACAGGCTCCGAGGTCGACCCCGAGCAGGCGGGCGGCTGCCAGGTACGGCTCGGGGTGGGGCTTGCCATGGCTGACGACATCGCCGGTGATGACCGCGGTGAAACTGCCCTTCGGCAGGTTCTTCACCACGGCGTTGGCCAGCGACTCCCAGGACATCGTCACCAGGGCGCACGGGACTCCCTGCGCGACCAGGCTCGCCAGCAGCTCTCGGGCGCCGGGGCGCCACGGCACATGATCGGTGACCCGGGCAACGACGCCGCCCAGCAGCTCGTGCACGACCTCCGTCGGCATCAGCTCGATCGGAGAATGCGCCAGGATGTACTCAGCCGATACCAGCAGGTCGTTCCCGACGAGCTGGAGTGCGTGCTCGTCTGTCCAGACCCCGCCGTACCGTTCCACCAGGGAACGTTCCTCGGCCATCCAGTACGGCTCGGTGTCCACCAGGGTGCCGTCCATGTCCCACAGCACCGCCGCCGGAAGCCGGGAAGGAGCGTCACTGGCGTTGCTGCTACCTGGCATTGCTGTTGTCGGCATCGTTGTTACGTGGCATTGAAGTACTTGGCCTCCGGGTGGTGCACGACCAGGGCGTCGGTGGACTGCTCCGGGTGAAGCTGCAGTTCCTCTGAGAGCGTGACCCCGATGCGTGACGGATCGAGGAGCCCGACCAGCACGGCGCGATCGGCGAGGTCGGGACAGGCCGGATAGCCGAACGAGTACCGGGAGCCGCGATAGCCCTGACGCAGGATGGCGTCGAGCTCCTCGTTGTCCTCGACCCCGAAGCCGAGCTCCTCACGCACCCGGGCATGCCAGGTCTCGGCCAGGGCCTCGGTCAGCTGAACCGACAGACCGTGAAGTTCGAGATACTCACGGTAGGCGTTGCGGCCGAACAGCTCCGCGGTCGCCTCGGCGACCTTGGCGCCCATCGTGACCAGGTGGAAGGCGATGACGTCGGGCTTGCCGTCGGCGTCGTAGCGCTCCTTCGACTTGAAGTAGTCGGCAAGGCACAGCCGACGGTCGCGACGCTGGCGCGGGAAGGTGAACCTCGCCCGCTCACTGCCGACCTTCGCCCCTTCGGCACCCTCCTCACCCTCCTCACACTCTTCGTGGTGCAGGACCACCAGGTCGTTCCCCTCGCTGTAGCAGGGGAAGTAGCCGTACACGACGGCAGCCTCGATCAGGCCCTCGGTCTTGATCCGGTCCAGCCACATCCGCAGCCGCGGCCGGCCCTCGGTCTCGACCAGCTCCTCGTAGGAGGCTGCGTCCTCACCACGGGAGGCCTTCAGCCCCCACTGCCCCAGGAACGTGGCCCGCTCGTCCAGGTATGACGCGTAGTCGGCCAGGGCGATACCCCTGACCACCCGGCTGCCCCAGAACGGCGGCGTCGGGATGCTGTTGTCCTGGGCAACGTCCGACGGGGTGGTGTCCGGCGGTGCGTCGACGTCGGGCGCGGGCGCCACCGCGCGGACCCGACGCTTGCGCAGCTCCGGCAGGGTCTCCGAGACCGTGAGCGCGGGGTTGGCCCTGGCCGCCGCCACCGCGTCCATCAGGCGCAGGCCCTCGAACGCGTCTCGGGCGTAGCGGACCTCACCCTCGTAGACCTCGGCCAGGTCGTTCTCGACATACGCGCGGGTCAGCGCAGCCCCGCCGAGCAGGACCGGCCAGCGCGCGGCGAGCCCCTGGGAGTTGAGCTCCTCGAGATTCTCCTTCATGATCACGGTCGACTTCACCAACAGGCCGCTCATCCCGATGGCGTCGGCGTCGTTCTCCTGCGCCGCCCGGATGATCTCGGCGATCGGCTGCTTGATGCCGATGTTGACCACTTCGTAGCCGTTGTTGGACAAGATGATGTCCACCAGGTTCTTGCCGATGTCATGCACGTCACCGCGCACCGTCGCCAGCACGATACGTGCCTTGGCCTCCCGGGCGGAGCCGTCAACGTTGCCCTCGATGAAGGGCTCGAGATAGGCGACGGCGGCCTTCATGACCTCTGCGGACTGCAGCACGAAGGGCAGCTGCATCTCGCCCTTGCCGAACAGCTCTCCGACGGTCCGCATCCCGTCGAGCAGGTTGTCGTTGATGATGTCGAGGGCCTTGTCGCCCTTGTCCAGCGCCGCCTGCAGATCGTCCTCGAGGCCCTGTCGCTCGCCGTCGATGATCCGCCGGCCGAGTCGCTCGTTCAGCGGCAGGGCGGCCAGCTCATCGGCGCGAGCCTCCTTCAACGAGGCCGAGTCCACCCCCTCGAACAGCTCCAGCAGGCGCCGCAGCGGGTCGTAGGTCAGCTCGCTCTCCCCCGGCTCGCCGGCCCAGACGCGCCGGTCATAGACGAGGTCGAGAGCCACCTCTCGCTGCTCCTGCGGGATCCGCGCGACCGGCACGATCCTGGCGGCATGCACGATCGCCGAGTCCAGACCTGCCTTGACGCACTCGTGCAGGAAGACCGAGTTGAGGACCACCCGGACGGCCGGTTTGAGACCGAACGACACGTTGGAGACACCCAGGGTGGTCTGGACGTCGGGATGGCGATGCTTGAGCTCGCGGATGGCTTCGATGGTCTCCAAACCGTCGCGGCGGGTCTCCTCCTGGCCGGTGCCGATCGGGAAGGTCAGCGTGTCGACGATGATGTCCTCGACGTCCATGCCCCACTGGCCGGTCAGCGCGGTGATCAGCCGGTCGGCCACCGCCACCTTGTGCTCGGCGGTGCGCGCCTGGCCGGTCTCGTCGATGGTCAGCGCGATGACGGCGGCGCCGTGCTCCCTGACCACCGGCATGATCCGGGAGAACCGCGAGCCCTCACCCTCGCCGTCCTCGTAGTTGACGGAGTTGACCACCGCACGCCCGCCGAGCAGCTCCAGGCCGGCCTCGACGACGGCGGGCTCGGTGGAGTCCAGCACCAGCGGAAGGGTGCTGGACGTGGCGAAACGGCTGACGATCTCGTGCATGTCCCGTACGCCGTCGCGACCGACGTAGTCGATGCACACGTCGAGCAGGTGGGCGCCGTCCTTGGTCTGGTTGCGGGCGATCTCGACACATTCGTCCCAGCGGGAGTCGAGCATCGCCTCCTTGAACGCCTTCGAACCGTTGGCGTTGGTGCGCTCGCCGATCGACAGGAACGAGGTGTCCTGGCGGAAGGGCACCGCGGAGTACAGCGACGCAACCCCGTGCTCCGGCCGGGGCCTGCGCAGCTTGATCGGCATACCACCGACGGCCTTGACGACCTCCGCGAGGTGCGCGGGCGTCGTACCGCAGCAGCCACCTACCAGTGAGAGCCCGAACTCCTTGACGAACTGGGTGTGCGCCGCGCCGAGCTGCTCGGGGGTGAGCGGGTAGGCCGCGCCCTCTTTGGTCAGCATGGGCAGCCCCGCGTTGGGCATGCAGCTGATCGGGATCCGTGAGTGCCGCGACAGATGGCGCAGGTGCTCGCTCATCTCGGCCGGGCCGGTTGCGCAGTTGAGCCCGATCGCGTCGATCCCGAGCGGCACCAGCGCGGTCAGCGCCGCACCGATCTCGGAGCCCATCAGCATCGTCCCGGTGGTCTCGACCGTGACGTGCACGATGACCGGAAGGTTCTCGGCCGCAGCGGTCAGCGCGCGCTTGCAGCCGATCACCGCGGCCTTGGCCTGCAGAAGGTCCTGGGAGGTCTCGATCAGCAGGACGTCGACCCCGCCGTCGATCAGCCCCCGGGCCTGTTCGGCATACGCGTCACGGAGCGTCGCGAAGGCGACATGGCCGAGCGAGGGCAGCTTGGTCCCGGGCCCCATCGACCCGATGACGAAACGCGGCTGCTCCGGCGTCGACCAGTGGGCCGCGGCCTCGGCTGCGATCCGGGCCCCGGACTGCGCGAGCTCGTAGATGCGATCGGAGATGTCATACTCGCCGAGGTTTGCCAGGTTGGCCCCGAAGGTGTTGGTCTCGACGGCATCGACCCCGACGGCGAAGTAGGCGTCGTGCACGCCTCGCACGATGTCGGGACGGGTGATGTTGAGGATCTCGTTACAGCCCTCGTAACCCTGGAAATCTGCCATGGACGGGTCCGCAGCCTGGAGCATCGTGCCCATCGCGCCATCGGCAACGAGGACTCGCTCAGCCAGAGCAGTGCGGAAAAGATCAGAGCGGCTGCTCAAGGTGGTCCGCCTTCTCAGTGGTTGGATCGACAAGAAGTCTATCGGCGGGTTGTGCAGCCGCCCAACCGCCAGTCCGTAGTCTGGTCCTGTGACACCCCCCATCAGCTATCGGAGGCCCCCCTCGTGATCGAGCTCGCGGATGTTCCAGAGCTGCGCGACCCGGTCATGATCGCGGCCTTCGAGGGCTGGAACGACGCGGGCGAGGCGGCCACTGCGGCCATCGAGCACCTCACCGAGGTGTGGAAGGCCGAACCTGTGGCGGCGATCGACCCGGAGGACTTCTACGACTTCCAGGTCAGCCGGCCCCGGGTGGTGATGGATGACGGCAAGCGCCGGATCAGCTGGCCCACGACGCGCATCCTGCTGGCCACCGCCACCTCGCTGGATCGCGACATCATCCTGGTCCAGGGCATCGAGCCGTCCATGCGTTGGCGTGCCTTCACCGTCGAGCTTCTCGAGTTCGCCCGGCAGCTGGGTGTCACCACCTTCGTGACCTTGGGTGCCCTGCTGGCTGACGTGCCGCACACCCGACCCCTTCCCGTCTCGGCAACCTCGGAACACGAGGGCGTCGCAGCGTTGTTCGACCTCGAGCCCAGCCAGTACGAAGGCGCCACCGGGATCATCGGGGTGCTGGCCGACGCGGCCAGCCAGTCGGACCTGCCTGCGCTGTCCTGCTGGGCCGCCGTTTCGCACTATGCCGGCGGCACGCCGTCGCCCAAGGCCACCCTGGGGCTCATCGCCAAGCTCGAGGAGCTCCTGGGCCTGTCCATCCCCCATGGCGACCTGCCCGAGCAGGCACGGGCGTGGGAGCACGGGGTCGACGAGCTGGCCGAGTCCGACGAGGAGGTGGCGGAGTACATCCACTCGCTGGAGCAGGCCCAGGACACCGCGGACCTGCCGGAGGCCAGCGGCGACGCCATCGCCCGCGAGTTCGAGCGCTACCTGCGCCGCCGAGGCGACAACCCGCCGACCGGATAGCCAGGGACAGCCGATGGCCGGGCTGATCTGCTCGGGGATCACCTCGCTCGACGGCTAGGTGGCCGACGAGGACGGCAACTTCGACCCGAGCGTGCCGGACGACGAGACGCCCACGTTCGTCAACGACCTCGAGCGGCCGGTCGGCTCGGGCGATCAGGGCAGGGCTGGTCGACGAGCGGTGGCCACTGGTCTTGACGGGTTGGACTAGAGGCGGATGCCTAGCAGGGCGTCTACGGTGCGCCCAACCACCCCTGGGGAGCCGATCTCGGTGCCACCCTTGGACAGGCTCTGGCTGACCCACTCGTCCACCGCGGCCAGGGCGCCCGGCGCGTCGAGGTCATCGGCCATGCACTCCCGGATCCGGGCGATGGCCGCGTCGGCGGGCGGGCCACCGTTGCCGGACAGCCCGGCCCGCCAGGTCGCCAGCCGTTCCTGGGCGTCCAGCAAGACCTCGCCGTCCCACTCCCAGGGAGTCCGGTAGTGGTGCGCCAGCACAGCCAGGCGGATAGCCATCGGGTCGACCCCGCAGTGGCGCAGCGTCGACACGAGTACCAGGTTGCCCCTGGACTTGCTCATCTTCTCGCCGTCCAGCCCGACCATGGCCTGGTGGACGAAAGCGCGCGCGAACGGCGAGGTGCCGGTGATGCCACACGCCTGCACCGCGCTCATCTCGTGGTGCGGGAAGATCAGGTCGGTGCCGCCTCCCTGCACGTCGAACGTCATCCCGAGATAGTCCAGGGCGATGGTCGTGCACTCGATGTGCCACCCGGGCCGACCTTCGCCGAGCTCACCACCGGGCCAGGACGGCTCGCCGGCCCGCTCGGCCCGCCACAACAAAGGATCCAGCTGGTCGCGCTTGCCCAGCCTGCCAGGGTCTCCTCCACGCTCTGCGAAGACCGCCATCATCTGGTCCCGGTCCCACGAGGAGACCGACCCGAAGTCCGGCGCGGACGAGAGGTCGAAGTAGATGTCGCTGGCCCCGGGCGCTCCCTCACCCTCGGGAACCTTCACACGGTATGCCGTGCCGCCCGCCAGCAGGGCGGTCACGGCCTTGACGACGGAGGGAACGCCTTCGACCGCGCCGATGTAGTGGTCCGGGGCGATCACGCCCAACGCGGTCATGTCCTCGCGGAAGAGGGCGATCTCGGCGGCTGCCAGGGCCTGCCACTCGACACCGTCCCGATGGGCACGCGCGAGCAGCGGCTCGTCTACATCAGTGACGTTCTGGACATACAGCACCTCATGGCCCGCGTCGCGCAGGGCACGCCCCAGCAGGTCGAAGGTCACGTAGGTTGCGGCATGGCCCATATGGGTTGCGTCGTAGGGGGTGATCCCGCAGACGTACATCCGCGCCGTCGGCCCGGGCGTGAGCAGGCACAGGTCTCCGGAGGCGGTGTCGTGAACACGAACCGGCAGCCCGTTGCCGGGCACAGCAGGAATGAACGGGGATGGCCAGGATTTCACCTGCTGAGCCTAACGTTCCCTCGGTAAACCCAAGGACGGTCCGCGCAATCCGAAGCCAAACCTACGGACCGTGCGCTCAAAACTGAGCCAAACCTAGGGACTGTGCGCTCAAACTCAGCAAAACCTAGGGACCGTGCGCTCAAACTCAGCAATACCTAGGAACCATGCGCTCAAACTCAGGCGAACCCGGTGAATGCACGGTGATCTTCACCGGGTTCACCTAGAGCGGTGGCCAGGGCACGGCCGGCCCGCGGCTGTTGGGGCCGGGGAATCGCCCGGTGGCGAGCAGTCCGGCGATGCGCTGGCTGAGGGCGTCGATCTCGGCGGCGGTCAACAGCCTCTCCAGGGTCACCGACACAGGGCTGCCGGGGGTGCTCAGCCATCCCGACAGCGCGTAGAGCCGGGCCAGCTCGGCCTCTGGCAGTGCCTTGCCCGCCCACCCCCACAGCACGGTGCGCAGCTTGGGCTCCGCATGCAGGCTGACGCCGTGATCGAAGCCCCACAGCGAGCCGAACTCGTCCAGCACCAGATGCGAGCCCTTTCGGTCGGCATTGTTGATGACCACGTCGAACACGGCGACGGAGGCGAGCTCGGGCAGATCCGCGTGCGCAACCACGACCGCCGTGCCGTCGGCCAGCTGGGCCTCGAGCACCGGTAGCCAGCCCGGTACCAGCTCGGCAGGTTTGACGACGTTGACAAGAGTCGCCGTGGCGTCCTCGACGGCATCGACCCACAGCTGGACCGAACCCGGTCCGTGCGGACCGTCCCTCAGGACCGTTGGGGGAACGAGGTTCCAGCCGCCGACGGCCGACAGCACGAACGCCGCAGCCTCACGATCGGCGAGGGTCCCGTCCGGGAAGTCCCAGAGCGGTCGCTCCCCCCGGACCGGCTTGTAGATCACCCGCGTCCGGACGTCACCCAGCTCGAGCTGACCCAGGAGAGCCAGGTTGCTGGCGTCCACCAGCCGGCCCTCGATCTCGAGCTCGCCAAAGGTCAGGACATCAAGGATGCGGGCGACCTCTTCCTGGGACGAGGGCGCAAACAGGTTCGTCATGCCTGTCCGGTGCTCAGCGTTTGTAGCCGTTGGCGCGGGGACAGATGTGCCCGGTCGGGTCGAGCGGGCCCCCGCAGAACGGGCACGGTGGACGGCCGGCGGCAATGACCTTGGCACATCGTCGCGCGAACGCGCGGGCCTGGCCGGGCTCGATCACGACCCGCAGGACCGTATCGACGTCTGCAGGCTGCTCCGGCTCGAGCACTGGCTCACCCGACTCGTCGACCTCGAGGTCTGCCTGACCGTCATGGCACTCCACGATGACGACGTGACGTTCGGCGTCCCAGCCGAGGCTCATCGTGCCGACCCGGAACTCGTCCTCGATGGGGGTGGCCAGTGGCGCGACGTCCTCGAGCATCTCAGCTAGGACCTCCACAGCCTCACCCGCGGCAAAGTCGTCGAGAAGGTCGTTGACCCGGTCCGCCAGGGTGCTCAGCTGCTGCTTCTCCAGCGACACGGAAGCCAGCCGCGCCCCGGCGCTGACCTGCAGGAAGAAGGTGCGTTGCCCGGGTGGGCCCACCGTGCCCGCGACGAACCGCTCGGGTGGGTCGAACTCAAGAACCGGCATATGGTCGACCCTAGTTGGTGGATCCGGAGTTGGTGAACTCGGCGGGGCCGGACTCGGGACCGCCAGGCTCGGGGCCGCCCGATCCGGGTTCGGCGGTGCCCGCGCCTCCGCCCACCGCCGCGTCGCCGTGATCGGGAATGGGCGGCGGCACGAGAGCGGACAGGTCTGCCCCGCCATCGTTGAGCCGGACCAGGAAGGGCCTGCGGCCGGTGTACCTCACCACCGACAGCGACGCAGGGCCGACGACAATCCGCTGGAAGTGGTCCAGATGAGCGCCCACCGCATCGGCCAGGATCGACTTGATCACATCGCCGTGGGAGACAAGCGCCCACAACGCCAGGGGACCGTGCTCGGCATAGACCGCGGCGTCCATCTCGCGAACCGCGAGCAGGGCACGTGCCTGCATCTGCGCGATGGACTCCCCCGCGAAGGTGTCGCCGTCCGGGAACCGCGCCGCGCTGGGCTGGTCCTGCACGGTGCGCCACAACGGCTCCTTGGCCAGCTCCTCCAGAGTGCCTCCGGTCCAGGCGCCGTAATGGCATTCGCCGAGGCGCTCATCGGTGCTTACCGTGACGTCGACCAGTACGCCCATGACGATCTGCGCTGTCTCCAGGCATCGTTGCAGCGGGCTGGAGACGACAGCCACGATCGGCACACCTCGCAGTCGCTCTGAGAGCTCGGCGGCTTGCCCGCGACCGACCTCGTCGAGTGCGACGCCCTCGGTCCACCCCGCCAGCGTCCCGTTGGCATTGGATGAGGTGCGTCCATGGCGAATCAGCAGGCAGGTGGGCACGGACAACACTCTACGGAGTGAACACGGTACGGAGGCCAACACGGCACCGAGACCAACGCGGCACCGGACGGACATGGCACCGGAGGGAGTGTGCACCAGGTGCGAAACCGTGATCACATAGCGAGGTGATCGTTGACCAGGCCGTCTATCGCGACGGACACCGGATACCGTGCGGAGATCTCAGCGACGAGCTCGAGACGCTGAGACGGGAAGAGCATGGGTTCATCTGGATCGGGCTCAAGAACCCCACCGACGCCGAGTTCGCCCTGGTGAACGAGGAGCTCAAGCTCCACCCGCTGGCCGTCGAGGATGCGATCAAGGGCAACCAGCGCCCCAAGCTCGATGTCTATGACGACACGATGTTTGTGGTGCTGAAGACGCTGCACTACATCGATGCGACTTCGGACGTCGAGACCGGCGAGGTGATGATCTTCGTCGGAGACAGGTTCGTGGTGACCGTCAGACGGGGCGAGGCCAACCCCCTGACCGGAGTTCGGGCCCGGCTGGAGCGCACGCCGGAGCACCTTGCCTACGGGCCGATCGCCGTCCTGTACTCGGTGATGGACTCCGTGGTCGACAACTACACGCTCATCGACGTCGAGCTGAGCGAGGACCTCGAGCTGATGGAGCAGCGTGTGTTCGAGGGCGCCCGAAGCATCGACGCAGCCGACATCTACCGGCTCAAGCGGGAGGTCCTCGAGGTCAGGCGGGCCGCGGCTCCGCTGGCCGTGCCGCTGAGCCGGCTGCGCTCCGAGGACACCCGGTTCATCGACGAGAGGACGCGACCGTTCTTCGGGGACATCTATGACCACGTCCTGCGCGTCCTTGACCATGTCGAGGCGTACGACCGGCTGCTCACCGATGTCCTGCACGCCCATCTTGCCCAGATCTCGGTGCAGCAGAACGACGACATGAGAAGGATCTCAGCCTGGGTCGCCATGGCCGCGGTGCCGACGATGGTCGCCGGGATCTACGGGATGAACTTCGACTACATGCCCGAGCTCAGCTACCGCCCGGCATACTTCATCGTCTTGGGAACCCTGGCCATCGTCGAGATCGGCCTGTACCGGGCATTCCGCAAGTCCGGCTGGCTGTAGCCGCGCCCCGCCTGACGCCGAGCGTCCCCGGGGCCCCAGAACTGGAACGTATGCCGCCACATTTAGCCATACGTCCCACCGCAGTCTCAGCACAGGAGGCGGGCGAGTAGCCCCGGCCACCAGAGCCAGAAGGACTGTGCTCAGACAGCGCTGAGCCAGCCCAGGCTGAGAGCACCGGCGATGAGGACGCCCAGCGCAACCCGGTACCAGATGAAGATCGTGATCGGGTGGTGAGCGACGAACCTCAACAACCACGCGATGCTGGCGTACGCCACGAGGAAGGCGATCACGATACCCACCGCCATCTGGCCATACGGGGTCACGGCCGGGTTGACTTCCTTGCCCTCGTACAGCCCGGCCGCAGTCAGAGCGGGGATGGCCATGAAGAAGGAGAGCCGGGTGGCGGTGACCCGGTCGAGCCCCTTGATCAGGCCGGCCGAGATCGTGGCACCGGAGCGAGAGACGCCGGGGATCAGAGAGAAGCACTGCACGAGCCCGATGACCAGACCGTCACGCATGGTGACCTGGCCCTCACCGCGGACAAGGTCCTGGTGCTCGAGGACGGTGTGCCGGCGCTCGGCCACCCACATCACCACGCTCCACAGGATGAGGGCGGCCACGACCACCCACAGGCTGCGCAGGCCCCCGCTGATCACGTCCTTGCCGAGGAAGCCGACGACACCGACCGGGATCGACCCGATGATGACCGCCCAGGCAAGCTGGTAGTCGTGGTGCGCGCGATCCTCGGCGCTCAGCAGACCGCGGAACCAGGCGCCGAGGAGCCTGACGATGTCTTTGAAGAAGTAGATTACCGTGGCCGCGATGGCGCCCAGCTGGATGATCGCCGTGTAGGCCGTGATGGCCTTGTCGTCCACGGTCAGGCCAAGCATGCTCTCGGCGATGGTCAGGTGACCGGTCGAGGAGATGGGCAGGAACTCGGTCAGGCCCTCCACGATTCCCAGGATGATCGAGTCAAAATAGGTCAGAGGCTGCACGGCTCTTCTTTCGTCTCGGTCGGTCGGTCGGTCAGTCACCCAGCCCGGACTCGTCCAGAAGCTCGGCCATCGTGCGCACCACCTGCAGGCGCTGGTCCAGCGTGGCGCCCTCGGCCGCGATCGTCAGCGTCGTGACGCCCGATGCAGCGTAGCGGCTCAACCGGTCCCGGATCCGGTCGCGCGGTCCGATCAGGGAGGTCTGGTCGATGAAATCCAGCGGTACGGCGGCCGCGGCCTCGCGGTGCTCCCGGGCGAGGAAGAGATCCTGCACCTTTGCGGCCCCCTCCTCGAAACCCATCCGCACGGCCAGGGCGTTGTAGAAGTTCTTCTCCCGAGAGCCCATCCCGCCGAGGTACAGCGCGGAGTAGGCGCGCAGGGGGGCTGCGGCCGCCTCGAGATCATCGCCGAGTACGACGGGGACCGTTGGCACCACGTCGAACCCGGCCAGACGATCCTGTTCGGTCCCGCGGCCGGCCCTGGCCCTGCCCGCCTTCAGCGAGGACAGCAGGTCGCCGGAGTGCTCCGGGCTGAAGAAGACCGCGAGCCAGCCGTCGGCGATCTCGCCGGCAAGCTCGAGGTTCTTCGGACCCACCGCCGCCAGGTAGATGGGCAGGTGCTCGCGCACCCGGCGGATCGTCATCCGCAGGGCCTTGCCGGGGCCGTCTGGCAGCGGCAGCGTCCAGTGCTTTCCCTGATAGGCGACGGTCTCGCGCCGTAGCGCCATGGTGACGATGTCGACATACTCTCGGGTGCGTCCAAGCGGCGCGCCGAACCGGACCCCGTGCCACCCCTCGCTCACCTGGGGTCCCGAGACGCCCAGGCCGAGGCGGAAGCGCCCGCCGGACAGAGTGTCCAGGGTGGCGGCCGTCATCGCCGTCATCGCCGGCGTCCGGGCCGGGATCTGCATCACCGCGGAGCCGAGGTCGATCCGGTGGGTCAGCGCGCCCACCCACGACAGGACCGTCACAGTGTCCGAGCCGTAGGCCTCGGCAGCCCAGACGACCGAGTACCCGATCCGATCAGCCTCCTGCGCGAGCACGATGTTGTCCGCACCGTTGCCGGCGCTCCAATATCCAAGATTCAGCCCAAGTTTCATGTCGGTGAGGCTATCGGGCGGGCAATCGCCGTGGGGAGGGGGGAAAGTCGGTAACCTTCCGAGACATGCGACACAGGCGAATGGGACGATCGGGACTCTCGGTGTCACGACTCGGTCTGGGGACCATGGGCTGGGGCTCGCGCATCTCGGTCGACGATGCTCGCGACCATCTCAAAGCCTATCTGGCCGCCGGAGGTGACTTCGTCGACACGGCCCACGGGTACGCCGACGGAGCCTCTGAAGAGGCCCTCGGCGCGATGCTCGGCGACCTCGTCCCCCGCGACCGGCTCGTCATCTGCACCAAGGCCGGCATCTCCCGGCAGAGTGGGGCGCGGGTGATCGACACCTCACGTCGCACCCTCATGGCCCAGCTGGAGACCTCTCTGCTGCGCCTGGGGACGCCCTACGTCGATCTCTGGCTGGTTCACGCCTGGAGCGACGAGACCTCTGTGGAGGAGACACTGTCAGCTCTGGAGTGGGCGGCGACCAGCGGCAGGGCGCGATACGTCGGGGTCTCAAACTACTCGGGCTGGCAGGCGGCGCATGCCTCGACGCTGCTGTCCGGCCTGCGAATCCCCATGGTGGCGAACGAGGTCGAGTACTCCCTGCTGAACCGGATCCCCGAAGACGAGCTGGTCGCGGCCGGGCAGGCGCTGGGGTTCGGGCTGCTCCCGTGGTCGCCTCTGGGCCGGGGTGTGCTCACCGGGAAGTACCGAAACGACATGTCCTGTGCTCGGACAGCCTCCGGCGAGCGATTCGGGCTGGCCGGGGTCGACCTCACCGAGGAGTCGGCACAGATCGTGGACGCCGTGGCCATCGCGGCCCGGGGGATGAACGTGAGCCCGGCCGAGATCGCGCTGGCCTGGGTGCGGGACCGGCCCGGGGTGGTGGCACCGATCGTGGGTATTCGCACGGCCGCGCAGATGGGGACGGCCCTGGCTAGTGAGCACCTCGAGCTGCCCCCCGAGCTGGTGCAGGCGCTGAACGACGTCTCCGACTGACCCTCAAAGGCACCGGCGGTCCAGAGCTGGCTGGACTGGGCTGGGCCGGACTGGGCCGGGCTACTTCTTGATACGAGAGGGCTCTTCGTCGTAGTCACTGTCGTCAAGACCGAGGTAGACACTGCTGTCGCCCTCTTCGTCCGTGTGGCTGTCCAGCCCGTCGTCCTCGTCGTCGTCCTCGTCGTCGTCGTCGTCTTCTTCTTCGTCGTCGCCACTGTAGATCTCCAGCGGGGTGACTTCGCCGTAGGCCTCCAGCAACGCGTCGTCGTACAGGTCGAAGGCTTCGGCGACGGCCTGGTAGGCGGCAACGACCGTCGGGTCGTTCTCGCCCCGACGTGAGGCTGAGGCTTCGAGGTGCCTCTCGAGAGAGGCGGTCAGCGCTGCCAGCGCGGCACGCGGGTCGACGGTCATGCCTTGAAGGTACCCGGTTGTGGGACAGAATGGCCAACGATGGTCGAGTATCAGTACCGCGTGCTGGTCTTCCCCAGCGGTGTCTCCGCCGGGGACCTCTCGCGCGCCATCACTCAGGAGGCCGAGTACGGCCACTGGGAGCTCTCCAGACTGCTGATGTATTTCGGTGGCGCGCGCAAGGTGTGGCTGCGGCGCAAGATCATCCGGGTGGAACGGACCGTCTGGCAGGGAGTGACCGCGCAGTAGGCATGACTGGCAGCCAGCAGTCTGTGATCGCCCACATGGGGCGTCCCGCCCATAGTCGGCGGGCCGGCTTACCCGGCGGCTAACAGTCGAATAGCAGGCGTTGCAGAACCCTGGTCCCGAACTGCAGGGATTTGACAGGGACCCGCTCGTCGATGCCATGGAACATCGGGGCGAAGTCCAGTTCTGCGGGCAGGCACAGCGGGACGAAGCCGTATCCGGTGATGCCCAGCAGGCTCAGCGCCTTGTTGTCCGTTCCGGCCGAGAGGCAGTAAGGCAGGACGCTCACCCCCGGGTCCTCGGCATGCAGAGCCCGCTTCATGCTGTCGACCAGACTCCCGCTGAAGGGTGCGTCCAGGGCAATGTCCCGGTGCAGCACCTCGATGGACACATGCTCCCCCGCAAGTTCCCCGATGGTGGTCATCAGGTCATCCTCGTGCCCTGGCAGGAACCGGCAGTCCAGGGCAGCCGATGCGCTCTGCGGTATGACGTTGTGCTTGTAGCCCGCCTCGAGCATGGTCACGGTTGCGGTGTCCTGCAAGGTGCCCAGGACGAACCCGCGGGCCCCTCCCAGGTGGGACAGAACCTGCTCGGGTGAGCCGTCGTCATACGGGGTGCCGGTGATAACGCTGAGCCCATCCAGGAGGCGGCGCACCGAGCCGATGTACTCGCGTGGCCACACGTGCGCCTCCATGCGGCCGATCGCGGCGGCCAGGCGGACGATCGCGTTCTCGTCGCTGGGCACCGAGCCGTGCCCTGCCCGGCCGTGTGCGGTCAGCCGTAGCCACACCATCCCCTTTTCGGCGGTCTGCAGGAGGTATGCGCGGGTCGGTGCGCCGGTGCCCCTGGCCGGGACTGTGACGCTGAAGCCGCCTACCTCGCTGATCGCGTCGCTGACACCCTCGAACACCTCTGGGTGGTGGTCCACCACCCAGTGGCTGCCCATCACTCCCCCGGCCTCCTCGTCGGCGAAGAAGGCGAAGACCAGGTCGCGGGGAGGCTTGATGCCGGACCGTGCGAGATGGCGGAGGTTGGCCAGGAGCATGGCGTCCATGTCCTTCATGTCGATGGCGCCGCGTCCCCAGATGCAGCCATCCCGCTCCTGGGCGGAGAACGGGTCCACCTGCCAGTCCGCAGCGTTGGCGGGCACCACATCAAGGTGTCCGTGAATGGCCAGCCCCGGGCGGCTCCGGTCCAAACCCTCAATGCGGACAAAGACATTGGCGCGCCCGGGTGCGCTCTCGACATACAGGGGGTCCAGCCCGACCTCGGCGAGCTCCCCCATGACGTATTCCGCGCAGGCCCGCTCGCCGGGTCCGGATCCATCGCCGTAGTTGCTCGAGTCGATCCGGATAAGATCTCGGCAGATGCGGACGACTTCGGCCTCGGGAGCCAGGGGGTCAGTCATGGCTTCAAGCCTAGTTGGCGGTTCGGAGGTCGGACCTCCTGCGTGCTATCGTTCCCCCTCGTTGCAGGTGCTCCCACAAGTGCTTGCCTATCACCCTGTCCGGGTGGCGGAATGGCAGACGCGCTAGCTTGAGGTGCTAGTGCCCTAACGGGCGTGGGGGTTCAAGTCCCCCTCCGGACACTTGTTCGATCTTTTGACCTGCGGATATTCATAATCATCGATGTCTTTGCCCGAGTTGAACCCCCACACTCTTCCACTTCGTCTCAGCGCCGCTGAATAGCCTTCGCCTTCGCCGATCATGACCTTGCGCCCTTGGCACGCTCGCTGGTAACGAGCTTCCAGAGAAAGATGGGTATCACCAAGCAGGTACCGCTCAAGGTCTATGCCGAGCATGTGTAGGAAAACCTCCGCAGCAACACCGCGACCGATCTGGCACGGTTCAAGCCATGCGACCCTCCACGCCTGTTGCATCCCCAGCCGTAGTCGTGCCGCTCGACCCCGACTATGCGCCCGTGTTTATCCACCGCCCCGATTTCAGCTGATTGGCGGTATCAGCCACCGGTCGTGTCGTCCTGGCCGACCGCATCCACCCCGGTCGCACTCTCGCGCAGAGCGGCGAGGTACTCCTGGACCGAGTACTGGCGGTCCGGGTCCACCCTGGGAGGAACCGGCTTCAGTGGAATGACCACGTCGCCGTCGGGATCGGCACCATGAAGCCAGAGGGCCATCGCATGCAGGGCGGGGACATGCAGCAGCCGTGGTTCGAGCGCTTCGTGGCCATGCACGCCGGCGATCTGCTCGGCCCGACGCAACGCCTCGGCGGTGGAGGCGACGAACGGGCCGCTGTTGAACTGGGCGAAGACGGGCTCGCCGCCCGCATCCGTCATGGTCTGCGCACTGGCCACGGCCTGGTTGTCACGCCGCAGCAGGTACCGCCACCCCCCGGCCTGGGCGGAGTCGAGGGGTGTGCCGGCGCTCAACTGGTCGAGCCCCAAGGTGAATACCTCGTGCGGGGCTTCGATCGAGAGCTCGGATGGCGCCGAGCCAGCCAGCGCATGCAGCTCTGAGTCGGGCACACCGGAGAAGCTGTCCAGGCGTGCCCGGATCGCGTCGGCTACCTGCTGGCTGGGTTGGGGATGTACGAGGGGCATGGCGGCATCTCACCTGGTGTAGTAGGTGTGTGTCCAGGTACCCGAGTTCAGGTACGCGGTCTTGAAGGCAGCCTCGGTGACGTCCGACTTGCCGGAGATCGGGTCGTCGATGGCGTACATGTCGCCCGCAAACGACCCGATGATCGTGACGAAGTGCGCGCCTCCGCCGGACCAGGCAGTTCGAGCCCCCAGCGGGCGACCGCTGCGCATCTGAGCGACGACCTCAGCGTTGGTGACGGTGCCGCCCACCGCGTGATCGAGGTGCCCGACCCGGGTGAGGGAGGTGTCGAGAGTGCCATAGGCGTTGCACGCCGAGCTGGAGCCGTCCGTGCAGCAGGTGGTCTGGCTCTTCTCGCCGTCGGCGATGGAGCACTGCGTCCAGGTCGTCGCCGGGTCGTAGTAGGCCGCCACGCTTTTGCTCACCGCAGCCCAGCACCAGTTGGACTGTGTCTGCATCTCCATGTTGAAGTTGAGCCGGATCGAGGGAGGCACCGGGAACCAGTTGTCGTTGATCCCAGACCACTCGTTACCGTTGTGCCACCACGAGCTCCAGATCTGGTTGTCGTTGCCGCGGACGAACAGGTCGAGGTGATCGGGCTGACGCGCCACTGGTGCGACGGGTGCGAACGGGGGAAAGAAGCCGCCGATCGCGCGCCAGTTGTCGTTGATGCCGGACCAGTCGCTGCCGTCGTGGAACCACGATGTGTAGACCCGGCCGTCGTTGCCGCAGACGAAGAGATCCAGCTGCTCCGCCTGCCGGGCGACCGCCGTCACGCGTACGCCGGGCGGGAAGAAGCCGCCGATCGGCCGCCAGTTGTCGTTGATGCCGGACCAGTCGCTGCCCGCGTGCCACCAGGAGGTGTACACGCGGCCGTCATTCCCGCAGACGAAGAGATCGAGGTGGTCCGGGTGGCGCGCCACCACGGACACCGGCGCCCCGGGCGGGAAGAAGCCGCCGATGGAGCGCCAGTTGTCATTGATGCCGGACCAGTCGCTGCCCGCCTGCCACCAGGAGGTGTAGACACGGCCGTCATTACCGCAGACGAACAGGTCGAGGTTGTTGCCGGTGCGCGCGACCGAGGACACCGGGGCGCCGACCGGGAAGAAGCCGCCGATAGAGCGCCAGTTGTCATTGATGCCGGACCAGTCGGCGCCGTTGAACCACCAGGAGGTGTAGACACGGCCGTCGTTGCCGCAAACGAACAGGTCGAGGTTGTTGGGCGTCCGCGCGACCGAGGCGACCTGCGCGCCGGCCGGGAAGAACCCTCCGATGGGCCGCCAGCTCGCCCATTCGCTTCCGGCATGCCACCAGGAGGTGTACACCCGGCCGTCGTCGCCGGCTCGAAACACGTCGAGCTGCTCGGGCATGCGTGCTACTGCCGCTGGATCACCCATCTGACCCTCCATGATCGCCGATCGTCGCGGGCGCCACTCTTCTGCAGTCAGGGGCCGACGTCAATCCCTTGAGCCGACTCACCCATCCGGGGACCGGGTTGTCTGGAGTAACTGACCCGTGAGTAGCGACAGAGCGCCTGAACGCCTGAACGCCAACTGCACCTCCACTGCACCTGGACGAGAGGGGTGGAAGCCCGCGACGCCAGACCCACCCGGCCCCCAGCCGATCACCACCGCGCCCCCCAACTCACATACAGCCTGGACCATGAGGGACACCCGCTCGCCCGGCGAACCACCGCCTCGACTCTCACACCATCAGCTCGCAGACGACCATACAAAGCCATCACTGCTCGCAGGACACGGTGTAGCGAAGGACGGAAGGTACTGCACGACTGCACCTCAGACCCCGTCGCCACCACGGCGACGAAGCAAGCGCCCGACCGACAACGGAGGTTGTCCCCTTATGGCCTTCCGCCGGACTACCCAGCCAACGAACCAGCCCACCTCGATCACCCAACGACTCCGTGAGGTCACCGCCCTCGAGGCCGCAGCGCGCGGCCAACGATTCGAGCTGGTCGCTCAGGTGCGCACCGAGCAGGGACGGTGTTGGCAGCAGATCGGCGCCGAGCTCGCCATCAGCTGTGACCGTCTCGACGGGTTGGCCAGGATCGGGATCGATGACATTTCGTACAAGAAGGGCCACGAGTATCTGATGGGGCCAGAGCCTGGGCGGTGCCCATCGCGCGCTGGCACAGCGCGCCCTCGACGACTACAACAGCCGGTCCGGTCCCAGTCACGTCGTACGCGATCGCGGTGCCGTCGGCGGAGTCAACAAAGCGGGTGCTACTCGTGGCGGTCACGGCGGTCATGATCTCTCCTCGGTCGGGGTCTCTGACCATCCGTCGAACACGTCATCCGGATTTCGACACGCGCGTCAGGTTCTCGTCGGCTCGCCGCTGCAGTACTGCGCGCTCGGCCTCGTTCCGAGTGCGGGCGGCTGCTTCGGTGAAGGCATCC
>JACMPC010000131.1 GCA_014377705.1 Dermatophilaceae bacterium | reverse complement strand
CGTTGGGGCGACCCGGCTGATCCTGGGTGCCCACCCGCAGTCACGCGGCCGTGCTGACGTCCATCGCCGATGAGCCACAGGCGTTCGAGGCACTTGCGGCGGGTGCCGCCGGACACCTGCTGAAGGACACCGATGCCCGTGAGGTGCTCGGGGCGGCCCGGTCGGCCTCGCTGGGGCGCCGCCCCTCTGGACCCATGGGTGGCCCGGGCGCGCCAAGCGCTGGGACCCTACGCCTTTCGCAACATTGCGAGACGGGACAACGCCTCCCGGCGTTCCTGGTCGTGGTCGACGATAGGAGCCGGGTAGCCGTCGGGCGGTCCGCCCGGCAGGGTCCAGGGCTCGTGGATCGACCCCGAGCCCACCTGGCGCAGCTCTGGAACGTACCTGCGGACGTAGTCGCCCTGGGGGTCGAACCGCTTGCCCTGAAGGATGGGGTTGAAGACCCGGTAGTACGGCGAGGCATCGGTGCCGCAGCCGGCCGTCCATTGCCAGCCGTGCTGGTTGGAGGCGAGGTCGCCGTCGACCAACCACCTCATGAAGTGCCTTGCGCCATGGCGCCACTCGATGTGCAGGTCCTTGACCAGGAAGCTGGCGGCCACCATCCGGACCCGGTTGTGCATCCAGCCCTCGGCGCGGAGCTGTCGCATCCCGGCGTCGACGATCGGATAGCCGGTGCGACCGTCCTGCCAGGCGGTGAAGCGGCTGCCTGGCTCGTCATACTCCATGTCTGCGAACTCAGGCTTGAGGTACTCGCGAGCGGAGTCCGGTCTCTGCCAGAGCACGTCGGCATAGAACTCCCGCCAGGCCAGCTCGGTGACGTACCTCGTGGCGCTGGCCCCGCCGGAACGCGCAGCCAGATCTGCCAGCATCGTACGGGGATGGATCTCGCCCCACTTCAGGTGGACCGACATCCGGGACGTGCCATCCAGATCGGCCCGGTCGCGGGTGGCCGCGTAGTCATCGAGTCGCTGCTCGAGGAAGTCATGCCAGCGGCGGCGGGCGGCCGGCTCCCCGGCGGCGGGCAGACACAGCCCGTCGGGCAGGGGCACCTCGTCGAGCTGAACGTTCTCCAGGGGCCGGGCCCAGCTGACCGTGCGCGGTCGTAGCACAGGTGCCTGCCAGCCGTGATCGCGCCAGGCCCGGGAGTAGGGCGTGAACACCTGGTAGGGCCCCCCGGTCTTGGTCAGGACCCGGCCCGGCGGCACGGCGTACGGCGATCCGGTCAGCACCAGCTCGATGCCATGGCCGGCCAGCGCCGACCCGACCTCGAGGTCGCGCCGGCGCCCTCCGGGACCAAAGTCCTCGGTGATGTGCACGGTGGTCGCGTGAGCGGCCCGGGCCACGGCGACGACCTCCTGGACCGGATCGCCACGGCGCAGCTGAAGCCCTCCGACGCGGCGACCCAGATCAGCCAGGCTCGCCGCCAGATAGGCGCGGCGGGCCACTCCGGCGGGCTGGCTGAGCGCGGGGTCGAGCACGAAGAGCGGCACGACCTGCCCATCCGCCGCGGGGTCGGCGCGACCGGCCTCGACCGCTGACAACAACGCAGGGTTGTCCGCCAGCCGAAGGTCGCGTCTGAACCACATGACGCTCGCCATCTCAGGCACCCGCCAGCTTCTCGGCCGCGGTGACCGGGTCGCCGACGAGCACCCTGGCCCCGATGCTCCGGGCGAAGTCCGCGCTCGCACCGGCCCCGGCCAGGGCCAGAGGGGCCAGGTCGACGAGCTTGGAGAGCTCCGGTGCGACCGCGGTGAACCGCTCGGGTGCGGTCGCCACCAGGACGACAAGGCTCGGCCGGTTCTGGGCGACCACCTGGATCGTGTCCAGCATCGGGGTGTTGGCCCCGAGATAGCCGACCCGCCAGCCCTTGCGGCTGAGCACGATCCCGAAGACCAGCAGAGCGAGCTCATGCTGCTCGTCGGGCGGACAGGCAAGCAGCACCTGCGGTCCCTGTCCGTAGCCCCACCCCCGGGCCAGGTTCCCCAGACGCCCCCGGACCACATTGCTGGCAAAGTGCTCCTGAGCGATGCTCACTGCCCCGCTCTCCCACCGGTCGCCCAGCTCGCGGAGGTAGGGCAGCACGACATCCCGAAGCACCGTCTCCACGGTGAAGTCGGCGAGCAGCTGATCCAGCACCGCCTGGGTCCTCGGCTCGTCGAGCTCGTCCAGCGCCTGCCGGAACGCCGTGGCAGAGTCAGGAAGCGTCGCTGCGGAGACCTCCCATCGGGTGGGCCCGGCCCCGGTGGCGAGGTCGTCAGCCGGCTCCTCCGCGATGGCGGCCTGAGCCGCTTGCGCGGCCGCCAGTCCGTCGGCAAGGTGGGCCTGCATCCGAACCACCCGGTTCTGGTCGTCCTCGGAGTACAACCGGTAGCCGCCCGGCGTACGTTTCGGCCTGAGCAGCCCGTACCTGCTCTCCCAGGCTCGAAGAACATGCTCGCTCACGCCGACTCGACGGCTGAGCTCGCCGATCCGCAGCAAGGCTGCCGCGTTTTCGTGGGTCATGTCACACACTCTACCAAGATTCGACGAACCCTTGACAAGGGTTCCGGCCTCTCCATATCTTTCTCCCTAGACAAACCTTCGACACCAATCCGCACGGTGAGCCGCGCCGAATAGCCGCCAAGAGGCTGCACGAACCGGTCGCACCGACGAACAGGCGAAGCGATACCAGATCAGGGAGACGCGATGAGCGGTACGAACGGGGCAGCCCGCCGATGGCCTTCCGCCCGGCCGACCGTGGCCGTCATCGGCTCCGGGGTCTCCGGTCTGACGGCCGCCTACCTGCTGGACCGCACCCACGACGTCACCCTGTTCGAGGCCGACAACCGCCTCGGTGGTCACGCCCACACCCACGATGTCACCGCCTCCGACGGCAGCCAGCATGCGGTGGACACGGGGTTCATCGTCCACAACGACCGGACGTACCCGTGGCTGCGCAAGCTCTTCGCCGAGCTCGAGGTCGAGGTGCGACCCACCGAGATGAGCATGAGCGTGCGGTGTGAGGGCTGCGGCCTGGAGTATGCCGGCGGGCGGGGTCTTCGCGGCATGCTGGCCCAGCCGCGACGCTTGCTCGACCCGCAGTTCCTGCGGATGATGTTGCAGGTGAGGCGGTTCCATCGACGGGCCAGCGCCTTCCTGGCGACCAGCGACGACAGTGACCTCACGACCTACGGGCAGTTCCTGGAGCGCGAGGGGTTCAGCGGAGACTTTGTGGCGCACTACGCGGTGCCGGTGGTGTCCTGCGTCTGGTCCTCGGGCCGGGAGGTCGCGTTGCTCTACCCGGCGCGATACCTGTTCCGATTTCTGGACCACCACGGAATGCTGCAGATCACCGGCTCGCCGCAGTGGTACACCGTTGCCGGCGGCTCGCGCACGTATGTCGAACGGCTGGCAGCCAGGCTGCCCCACGTGCTCAGGTCGGCCGCGGTCACCGGCGTCACCCGCGGGCCGGACGGGGTCGAGATCCGCGATGTGTTCGGCACCGCCTCCCACTTCGACCGGGTCGTCATCGCCACCCATGCAGACCAGGCGCTGGACATGCTGACCGATCCCAGCGACCAGGAGGTGCAGACCCTCAAGGCCTTCGGCTACTCGGCCAACGAGACCATCCTGCACACCGACTCCCGCGTGCTGCCGCAAGCGCGAGCGGCAGGTGCCTCGTGGAACTACCGGATGTCCACGTGCGACTCGCAGAACGAGCCCACCGTCGTCACCTACTGGATGAATCGCCTTCAGGGACACACTTCCCCGCAGGACTACCTGGTCACCCTGAACGCGCGCGAGCGGATCGACCCTGACCGGGTGCTCGCGGTGATGGAATACGAGCACCCGATCTACACCCAGGAGTCGGTCGCCGCCCAGTCCCGCCTCGGGAGCCTGGCCACGGACCGGACCGTCTACGCCGGCGCCTACCACGGCTGGGGCTTCCATGAGGACGGGTGCCGCTCCGGCGTCGACGCGGCCCGGCACTTCGGGGTGGTCTGGTGACAACGTCCCCGCTGCCAATCACGGCGACCCGCCCCCGCCCGATCCGTCCGCCGCAGTCCCCACCCCACGAACCACCCCGAGGGCGCTCGGCTCCCACGCCCGCAGTGCCCACACCCGCAGTGCCCACACCCGCAGTGCCCACACTGCCCGAGCTGCCCACCCTGCCGGCGCTGGTGAGCGGGCGCGTCACCCACCACCGCACCGGCAAGGTGCGGCACGCCTTCAGGCACAGCGTCTACCAGTGGCTGGTCGACCTGGACGCGATACCCGAGCAGCCCTGGTACCTGCGGCCTTTCGCGGGTTTCAGCGCTGCCGATCATCTCGGCGACCCCGCCTCCTCGATCAAGGCGAACGTCCAGGGCTACCTGTCCCGCAACGGCATCCGCCTCGGCGAGTCGGGCCGGATCGTGATGCTGGCCAACGCCCGGGTCCTGGGACACGTCTTCGACCCGCTGTCGGTCTTCTGGTGCCTCGATGCGCAGAACGCGCTGGTCTGCGTGGTCGCCGAGGTGCACAACACGTATGGCGACCGGCACGTGTACCTCGTGCGGCCCGACCCGCTCGGGACCGCCACCACGGACAAGGCGTTCCACGTCTCACCGTTCTTCGACGTGAGCGGACGCTACGAGCTGCGGTTTGAGCTGTCGCCCCAGGTCGTGTCCAGCACCGTGATCCTGCACCGGGACGGAGCGGTGGCCTTCACCGCAACCTTCCGCGGCCACCCGGTCCCGGCCACCCCGGCCGCGGTGACCGGCCAGCTCCTGCGCAAACCGTTGATGCCGCAACAGGTCTCAGCCCTGATCCGGGTTCACGGGATCTGGCTGTGGCTGCGCCGCCTGCCCGTTCTTCGCCCTCCGCAGCACCAACGACAAGAAGGGGTCTGAGATGACCGTCTCCACAGCCGTCAGGTGGACTTCCATCAGCCATCCGCCGAGGGCTCCGCTGGCCGCCAGCATCGCCCGGCTGCTCTTCGAGCGGGCAGTCCGCCAGATCCCGGTCCGGGTCACCTATCCCGACGGGACGGTTCTGGGCGCCGGATCACCAGGCTGCCCCGAGATCGACGTGGTGCGGCCGCGCGCCTTCTTCGCCCGACTCGGCCGCGACACCAAGATCGGCTTCGGCGAGGCGTACATGGCCGGCGACTGGCGAGCCGGTCCCGGCACCGACCTGGCCGACCTGCTCACCCCGTTCGCCGCCCGGCTCGCCAGCCTGGTCCCCCGGCCGCTGCAACGGCTTCGGACGATCGTGGACAAGCGGATCCCGGCCCACCACGAGAACACCCTGGACGGGTCACGGGACAACATCAGTGCCCACTACGATCTCAGCAACGACCTGTTCGAGGCCTTCCTTGATCCCACCATGAGCTACTCGGCGGCCTGGTTCGACGAGACCGGCTCCACCACCAGGACAGCCGACGCAGGCGGACTCGAAGCGGCGCAGCTCCGCAAGATCGACGGGGTGCTGGACTTTGCCGGAGTCACCGCCGGGACGCGCCTGCTCGAGATCGGCACCGGATGGGGGGCACTCGCCATACGGGCCGCGCAACGGGGCGCCCTGGTGACGACCGTGACCATCTCGGCCGAGCAGCTGGCCCTGGCGACCGAGCGGGTCGCGCAGGCGGGCCTGTCCGACCTGGTGGACCTGCGCCTGCAGGACTACCGCGAGGTCGAAGGCGAGTTCGACGCGATCGTCAGCGTGGAGATGATCGAGGCCGTCGGGGAGGCGTACTGGCCGGTCTACTTCACCACCATCGACCGGCTGCTCGCTCCCGGCGGGAAGGTCAGCATTCAGGCCATTACGATGGCGCACGAGCGGGTGCTGGCGACGAAGCGCTCGTTCAGCTGGATCCAGAAGTACATCTTCCCCGGCGGCATCATCCCCTCGCTGGAGTCCATCGACCACACGCTGGCAGCCCACACGACGCTGCGGGTCACCCAGCGCCGGGAGCTGGGCGAGCACTACGCGCGCACCCTGCACCTGTGGCGCCAGCAGTTCAGCGAGGCATGGCCCAGGCTCAACGAGCTCGGGTTCGACGAGACGTTCCGCAGGATGTGGGAGTTCTACCTGGGCTACTGCGAGTCCGGCTTCCGTACGGGCTACCTCGGCCTGAGCCAGCTGCAGATGACCAGGGCGTCGGCATGGAGCTGAGCGGCAAGGTCGCCTGGGTGGTCGGCGGGTCCAGCGGGATCGGCGCAGCCGTGGCCCGCGAGATGCAGTCCCGCGGAGCCTTGGTGGCCATCTCGGCGCGGCGCCAGGACCGGCTCGACGTGGTGTCCGGCGGGACCATGCTCTCCGTGGCTGCCGACGTCACCGACGCCGTCTCGCTGAGGGCTGCCGCCGAGCGGATCCGCGAAGAGCTGGGACCCATCGACGTCGCGGTCCTGTCGGCCGGCTACTGGAAGCAGATGACCGGCAACGAGTGGGACCCCGACTCCTTCAACCGGCATGTGCAGGTCAACCTGATAGGCATGAGCAACTCCATCGCGGCGGTGCTTCCCGAGATGCTGGCCCGCCGCCGCGGGGTGATCGCCGGCATCTCCTCGGTGGCCGGCTACCGGGGGCTGACCGGGTCACAGGCCTACGGCGCGACCAAGGCCGGGCAGATCAACCTGCTGGAGTCCCTGCGCATCCAGGTCGCCCGCGCCGGCGTGCGCGTCATCACGGTCTGCCCGGGCTTCGTCCGCACCGACCTGACCGCCACCAACGACTTCCCGATGCCGTTCATCATCGAGGCCGACACTGCCGGCCGGGCGATCTGCGACGGCCTCGAGCGAGAACGCACCGAGATCGTCTTCCCGATCAGGATGGCCGTCCTGATGAAGGCCGCACGCCTGGTGCCGGTGGCCCTCTGGTCCGCGCTCTGGAGCCGGGTCTCACCGAAGGAAGCAGACGACCATGCCGCGATCGAACGCTAGGCATCCCGCTCACCTCCGCCGGAAGCGGAAGCCCCGGCTCGCGTGCACCTCAGCCGCGGTGGTGGCCACCGCCGTGGTCGGCGGGCTCGGCACCGACGTCTCTTCCCGCTGGTACCAGAACCTGGACAAGCCATCCTGGCAGCCCCCCGGCACCGCGTTCGGCCCGGCCTGGACCACGCTGTACGGGCTGATGGCACTCGCCTCGGCCCGCACCCTGGACCGGCTGGAGGAGCCCGGGCAGCGGCGGGAGTTCGCCACCGCCTTCGGAGTCAACCTGGCCCTGAACGCCGGCTGGAACTGGCTGTTCTTCAGGGCCCGCCGCCCGCGCTGGGCCCTGGCCGAGATCCTCTTGCTCGAGGCGTCAACCCTGGACCTGACCCGGCGCGCCGCCCAGACCGACTCCCGCGCCGCCGCGATGCTGGTGCCGTATGCCGGATGGGTCGCCTTCGCCACCGCCCTGAACGCCGCTATCGCCCGCAGCAACCCGGGCGGCCAACCATGGAAAGAGGGAAAGCCGTGAGACTCCAACGGATCGTCACCGTCGAGAAGCCCCTGGAAAAGGTGTTCGCCTACCTGTCGGACTTCACCACGACCACCGAGTGGGACCCGGGCACGGTCAGGACGGTGCGCACCTCCGGGGACGGGGGGTTCGGGACCGAGTACCAGAACACGTCCACCTTCGCGGGCCGGCAGACCGAGCTGACGTACGTCGTGGTGGACCTGGTCCCGAACAGGCACATCTCCCTTCGAGGCGAGAACAAGACGGTCATCGCCAACGACACTATGACCTTCCGGGAGGCCGGCGGCAAGACCGAGGTGACGTACACGGCGGACTTCACCTTCAAGGGCATCACCCGGTTCATCGCCCCGTTCCTGAAGCCCGCCTTCACCCGGCTGGGCGATGAGGCCGAGACCGGCATGGCCTCAGCTTTGGCCCGCCTGTGAGCCAGCTCGCGCTGGTGACCGGCGCCACCGGGTACATCGGCGGTCGCCTGATCCCGGAGCTGCTCGGCGCGGGGTTCTGCGTCCGGGTCATGGCCCGGCGACCACGCAACCTCGCGGATCGCCCGTGGCACGACCAGGTGCAGGTCGTCCAGGGGGATGCCGCCGACACCGACAGCCTGATCAAGGCGCTGAGCGGGGTGGACGTCGCCTACTACCTCATCCACTCGCTGGGATCCGGCGAGGACTTTGAGGCCACCGACCGCAGGCACGCCCGGGGCTTTGCCTCTGCGGCCCGCGCCAAGGGGGTCGGCCGGATCGTCTACCTCGGCGGCCTGTACCCGAAGGCGGAGAGGCTGAGCCCCCATCTGGAGTCGCGCAAGGAGGTCGGCGAGATCCTGCTGGCCAGCGGTGTGCCCACCACGGCGCTGCGGGCGGCGGTCATCATCGGCTCGGGGTCCGCCTCCTTCGAGATGCTGCGCTACCTCACCGAACGCCTGCCGGTCATGATCACCCCACGCTGGGTGGACACCAGGATCCAACCCATCGCGGTCAGGGACGTCCTGCGCTACCTGGTGGGATCGGCCGGCATGCCGGCGGAAGTGAACCGGGGCTTCGACATCGGCGGGCCGGACGTCCTGACGTACCGGCAGATGATGGCCGCCTATGCCAGGATCGCCGGCCTGACACCCCGGCGCGTGGCCGCCCTTCCGCTGTTCACCCCCTCGCTGTCGAGCCACTGGGTCGGTCTGGTGACCCCCGTTCCGAACAGCATCGCCCGACCCCTGGTGGAGAGCCTGATCAACGAGGTCATCTGCAAGGATCACGACATCGCGACCTGGGTCCCGGACCCCGAAGTCGGCCTCACTGCCTTCGAACCGGCCGTCGAGCTGGCTCTGAAGCGCATTCATGACCGCCAGGTGACCACCTCCTGGTCCTCCGCCGCGACCACCGGAGCGCCGAGCGATCCGCTGCCCACCGACCCGGACTGGGCCGGAGGGTCGCTCTATGTCGACGAGCGGGAGAGCTTCGTCGACGCCACGCCGGAGCAGCTCTGGTCCGTCATCGAAGGTATCGGCGGCGGGCACGGCTGGTACTCCTGGCGTCTCGGCTGGTGGGCCCGGGGGCTGCTCGACCGCGTCTTCGGCGGACCGGGCCTTCGCCGTGGTCGCCGGGACCCCTTCGAGCTCTCCGTGGGGGACGCCCTGGACTGGTGGCGGGTGGAGGACATCGAGCAGAACCACCGACTGCGTCTGCGGGCCGAGATGCGGCTGCCCGGGCTGGCCTGGCTCGAGCTGATCGTCGACACGGCCGACAGCAACGAAGCCAGTCGCAACATCGTCAGCAACGGCAACATTATCAACAACGACAACAACGACAACAACGACAACAACGACAGGCTGCCGACCGGCCGGACCGTGTTTCGGCAGCGGGCGATCTTCCATCCCCGGGGCCTGGCCGGGCACCTCTACTGGAAGGTGATCTCGCCCTTCCACGGACTGGTCTTCGGCGGCATGCAGCGCAACATCGCCCACGCGGCCGAAGGCACCCCGCTTGTCCTGAGGCACAAGGGATAGGAATGGACTGACGGCGTGTCGCTACCTGTCCCGAGCTCGTGCCGAGCTCCACGCCACTGCTGGGCAGTCTTGGCGCAGTTGTGGCTGACCGCGGCTCTGCCTGACCACGGATGGTCCTGCCCCGGTGCCCGGCTCGCGCTGCGGTTCCTGGCCCCCGAACTGCGTGCATAATGGGTTGTATCACAATTGTGACCGTTCACAACGCGCTGCAAGGTTCACGTGAAGACTCAGCTGCCCAAAGATCGCGCACCTAGCATCCGTGATGTCGCGCGCCTTGCGGGGGTTTCACACCAGACGGTCTCTCGGGTGCTCAACAATCACCCGAGCATCCGTGAGACGACCAGAGCACGCGTGACCGCGGTGATGGAAGAGCTGCAGTACCGCCCCAACCGCGCCGCGCGGATGCTGGTGACCCGCCACTCCAGGACGATCGGGGTGCTCTCGTCGACGAGCGCGCAGTACGGTCCGGCGAGCGCCATCGCGGCGATCGAGGATGCCGCCAGGGAGGCGGGCTACTACGTGAACACCGCAAACCTCTCCACGGTCGACCAGGAGTCCATCTCCGGCGCGCTCGGGCATCTCATGGACCAGGCGATCGAGGGCCTGGTCGTCATCGCCCCCCAGGTCCGTGTCTTCGACGTGCTGGCCAGGATGTCGATCGACGTGCCGTACGTCAGCCTCCAGTCCACCGGGCATGCCGGGCAGCGCGCCCTCTCGGTCGACCAGATTGCGGGTGCCCGGATGGCGACGCGCCACCTGATCGAGCTTGGTCACCGGGAGATCATCCACCTGGCGGGGCCGCAGGACTGGATCGAGGCCGAGGCCAGGATGCGCGGTTTCCTCGGGGAGATCGACAGCGCCGAGCTCCCCACGAACCCCCCGGTTCTGGGCGACTGGACCGCGAACTTCGGCTTTCGCGCGGGACGCGAGCTACTGAGGACCAGGGAGTTCTCGGCCGTCTTCGCGGCAAATGACGAGATGGCGCTGGGTCTTCTGCACGCCTTCCGGGATGCCGGCCTCGACATACCGCGGGACGTCAGCGTGGTGGGCTTCGACGACATCCCGGACGCGCAGCACTGGTGGCCGCCGCTGACCACGGTCCGCCAGGACTTCAGAGAAATCGGTCGCCGTGCGGTCGAGGTGCTCCTGGGCGAGGTCAGCGGCAACCCGGTCGCCGCGCGCCTGCAGCTCCTGCCGGAGCTGGTCGTCAGGGGCTCTACCGGGCGCGCTCGGAGCCTTGCCGGGAGCGTGACCCAAGCGTGACCTGATTAACTTGACATGACGATCTTTCCAGAGGGACACTCCATTTAATGTGAACGGTCACATACGTGTGATCGCCACCATCCCCAGCGGCATGACAAGAGGTCAAGCTTGTGAGTACACCGTGGGCCACGATGGGCAAGATCGCGGCTGTTACCTCGGCTGACAGCGGGTGCGCAGATGCCGGCTAACCACACCATCCTGGAGATGCGCTCCATCACCAAGGAGTTCCCGGGGGTCAAGGCCCTCTCCGACGTCTCCATGGCAGTGCAGGCCGGACACATCCACGCCATCTGCGGGGAGAACGGGGCCGGCAAGTCAACGCTGATGAACGTGCTGTCAGGTGTGCATCCCGCCGGGAGCTACACCGGTGACATCATATTCCAGGGCGAGCACGTGCAGTTCAAGGACATCGGCTCGAGTGAGGCGGCTGGCATCGTCATCATTCATCAGGAGCTCGCACTCATCCCCGAGCTGTCCATCACCGAGAACATCTTCCTGGGCAACGAGCCGACCAAGCACGGCGCCATCGACTGGGTCACCGCGAAGCGGCGCGCGCTGGAGCTTCTGGCCAGGGTTGGGCTCGAGGACAACCCGGACACCCAGATCAAGCACATCGGCGTGGGCAAGCAACAGCTGGTCGAGATCGCCAAGGCGCTCAGCAAGTCGGTGAAGCTGCTCATCCTCGACGAGCCGACCGCCGCTCTGAACGAGGCGGATTCCCAGCACCTGCTCGACCTCATCCGGGGTCTGAAGGGCAAGGGGATCAGCTCCATCATGATCTCGCACAAGCTCAACGAGATCGAGCAGGTCGCCGACTCGATCACGATCCTGCGGGACGGCCGGACGATCGAGACCCTGAACGTCAAGGCAGACGGCGTCAACGAGGACCGGATCATCCGCGGGATGGTCGGACGAAGCCTGGAGAGCCGGTTCCCCGATCGCACCCCGCACATCGGAGAGGTCTTCTTCGAGGTGCGCAACTGGAACGTCCAGCACCCGCAGGCCGCCGAGCGGATGGTGGTCAAGAACTCCACCATCACCGTGCGCCGGGGCGAGATCGTCGGACTGGCCGGGCTGATGGGAGCCGGCCGCACCGAGCTCGCCATGAGCGTCTTCGGGCGTTCCTACGGGAACTTCATCTCCGGACAGATCTTCAAGGACGGCGAGGAGATCCACCTCAGGAACGTCTCGGAGGCCATCGAGCACGGCCTCGCCTACGTCAGCGAGGACCGCAAGGCCCTCGGCCTGAACCTGATCGACGACATCAAGCGATCCATCGTCTCGGCCAAGCTCAGCAAGATCTCGAACGGCCAGGTGGTCAGCGCCCCCATGGAGTACGAGCTCAGCGAGGCGTACCGCAAGAGCCTGCGGATCAAGACCCCGAGCGTCGACTACGGGGTCCGCAAGCTGTCGGGCGGCAACCAGCAGAAGGTCGTCCTGGCGAAGTGGATGTTCTCCGACCCCGACCTGCTCATCCTCGACGAGCCGACCCGCGGGATCGACGTCGGAGCCAAGTACGAGATCTACGGGATCATCCAGGCGCTCGCAGCCCAGGGCAAGGGAGTGGTCATGATCTCGTCCGAGCTGCCTGAGCTGCTCGGCCTGACCGACCGGATCTACACGATCTTCGAGGGCGCGATCACCGACTGCATCCCGACCGACCAAGCCGACCCGGAAGCCCTGATGAAGAGCATGACCTCTGCGAAGAAGAAGGTTCAGAGCACATGAGCGAATCCACAGGTCGTGCCGGTCGAGTCAGAGCCGGGTTCACAGACCTCAAACACATCTTCGGGGGCGGGCAGTCCGATGTTCGCCAGTTCGGGATCCTGTTCAGCCTGATCGCCATCATCGCGCTGTTCCAATGGTCGACCAACGGGCTGACGCTCTCCTCAGGAAACCTGATCAACCTGGTCAGCCAGTACTCCTACATCCTGATCCTCGCCATCGGCATGGTGATGGTCATCATCTGCGGGCACATCGACCTGTCGGTCGGGTCGATCGCGGCCTTCGTCGGCATCGTGGTCGCGATCTCGATGAACTCCTGGCACTTCCCCTGGCCGCTGGCCATCCTCTTCGGGGTCTTCGTCGGCGTCGTGATCGGAGCCTGGCAGGGCTTCTGGGTCGCCTACATCGGGGTGCCCGCGTTCATCGTCACCCTCGCCGGGATGCTGATCTTCCGCGGTGGCAACCAGGTCATCGGCAACGCGAACACGGTGCCGGTCCCCCCCGGCTTCACCACGATCGGTGCGGGATACCTGCCCGAGATCGGCCCGAACACCGGCTACAACAACCTCACCCTGCTGCTCGGCCTGGCCATTGCCGTGACTGTCGTGCTCAAGGAATGGCGGGCCATCCGGGTTCAGGTGTCGATGGGTTCCGCGCACGCCCCGCTCTGGGTCAGCATCGTGAAGGTCGTCCTGCTCGACACCGTGGTCCTGTTCGCGACGATGCTGTTCGCCGGCGGTCGGGAGGGGACGAGCTTCCCCATCTCGGGGATCATCCTCGGGGTTCTCGTGCTCGCCTACTCCTTCATCACCCGGAACACCATCTTCGGTCGGCACGTCTACGCGGTCGGCGGGAACCGGCTCGCCGCAGAGCTCTCCGGGGTCAAGTCCAGGCGGGTCAACTTCATGGTCATGCTGAACATGTCAGTCCTCTCCGCGCTCGCCGGCATGATCTTCGTGGCCAGGTCGGTCGCCTCCGGTCCGCAGGACGGGATCGGCTGGGAGCTCGACGCGATCGCGGCGGTCTTCATCGGTGGTGCCGCCGTGTCCGGTGGCATCGGCACGGTGACCGGCTCGATCATCGGCGGCCTGGTGATGGCCGTGCTGAACAACGGCCTCCAGCTCGAGGGCGTCGGGGCCGACAAGGTCCAGATCATCAAGGGCATGGTTCTGCTGATCGCGGTCGGCGTCGATGTCTGGAACAAGAGCCAGGGACGCCCGTCGATCATCGGGTTCCTCACCCGCAACCGCAACGCCGCGGCGCCGGCACCCGCGGAGCCGACCCGGAAGGTTCCCAGGAACGACCCCCCGCACCCCAGCCGTCCGCTCGTCCCCGCGCCCTAGCCCGGCACCCGGCACCCGGCACCCGGCACCCGGCACCCGGCACCCGGCACCCGGCCGCAGCCTGCGGCCCGCACCGTCACCGGAGCTCCAGACCGAACCACACCTCCCTCACATCCACCCGCTCCACGCTCAACCGAACAGAAAGTGATCTGAACATGCGCAGAAACGTCGTCACGACGGCAGCGATCGCGGCCATCGCGCTGCTGGCCGTCTCGGGATGCTCGAGCCGAAGCACCACCGCGGGCACAGGCAGCACCGCAACAGGGTTCGCCAAGGACGCGACCATCGGTGTCGCCCTGCCCTCGAAGACGTCCGAGAACTGGGTCCTCGCCGGCGGTCTTTTCAAGGACGGCCTCAAGGCGGCCGGTTTCAAGGGTGACGTGCAGTACGCCGGAGCGTCGACCACTGTCAAGGACCAGCAGGACCAGATCTCGGCCATGGTCACCAAGGGTGCCAAGGTCATCATCATCGGGGCGGCTGACGGTGGCCAGCTCAGCACCCAGGTCAAGGCGGCCCATGACGCCGGCGCCGTCGTGATCGCCTACGACCGTCTCATCCTGAACAGCCCGAACGTCGACAACTACGTCGCCTACGACAACTTCAAGGTCGGCGAGCTCCAGGGTCAGGCCCTGCTCGACGGGCTGAAGGCCAAGAAGGCCGCCGGACCGTACAACATCGAGCTCTTCTCGGGCTCGTCCGACGACGCCAACTCCAAGGTCTTCTTCGGTGGCGCGATGAAGGTCCTGCAGCCCAAGATCGACGACGGCACGCTGGTCGTCGGCTCCAAGCAGGTCGACATCAAGCAGACCGCCACGGCAGGCTGGAAGTCGGAGAACGCCCAGAACCGGATGGACGCGCTGCTCACCAGCACGTACAGCACCAAGCCGATCGACGGCGTGCTGTCGCCGAACGACACCCTGGCACGGGCGATCATCACGTCGGCCAAGGGCGCCGGCAAGCCGATCCCGGTCGTCACCGGTCAGGACTCCGAGGCCGAGTCGGTCAAGTCGATCATGGCCGGCGAGCAGTACTCCACGATCAACAAGGACACCCGCCTGCTCGTCACCCAGGCCATCTCGATGGTCAAGGACCTCCAGGCAGGCAAGAAGGCCCCGTCCAATGACACCAAGTCGTACAACAACGGCGTCAAGATCGTGCCCGCGTTCCTGCTCCCCCCGGTCATCGTGACCAAGCTGAACGCCGCCAAGGCCTACGCGAACGACCCGGTTCTCGCGCCTCTGACCAAGTAGGTCACACCCCGCTGGATGGAGGGGCCGGTCGCCATGGTGGTGACCGGCCTCTCCTTTCGTTACTTTTGCCGGCCCGTGGGCGGCAGCGCCGCGGCGAGGACCTGGGCCAGGTGCCGGGGCGTGCGACCGGTCCCCTGCCCGATCTGGGTGCGACAGCTGAAGCCGTCGGCGACGATCAGCGTGTCGCCGGTGGCGGCCCGGACCGCGGGCAGCAGCACCCGCTCCCCCGCCGCCTTCGACACCTCGAAATGGCCGCGCTCGAAGCCGAAGTTCCCGGCCAGCCCGCAACACCCCGAGTCCGGCATAGTGGCGCTGATCCCGGCCGCCTTCATCAGGGCGCGGTCGGCTTCGAAGCCGATGACAGCGTGCTGGTGGCAATGGGTCTGCACCAGCGCTTCGCCGCCCACCCTCGGCGGGGTCCAGGCCGGGGCGTACCTGGCCATCAGCTCGGCGAGGGTGAAGGTGAGCCCACTGGCCAGCCGGGCACTCTCGTCCCCGGCCAGCAGCGAGACACCGTCGTGGCGGAAGACCGCAAGGCAGCTCGGCTCCAGGACGACAACCGGAACCCCCACGCGCAGGTGGCCGTCCAGCGACCGCAGCGACCGGCGCAGCACCCGCTGAGCCACGCCCAGCTGGCCGGTGGAGATCCAGGTCAGGCCGCAGCAGACCGGCCCGCGCGGAAGCACCACCTCAAAGCCGGCATCCTCCAGCAACGCGACAGCGGCCAGGCCCACCTCGGGGTCCAGATAGCTGGTGAAAGAGTCCGGCCACAGCACCACCTTGCCTCCGGGACTGGTGGGCACCGGACCGGCACTCGCTCCACCGACGCCACTTCGGCGGTTCTGCGATACGGGGCGCCGGCGCAGCAAGGACCGAAGCGAGCGCGGCGCGAAACGCGGGAGGTCCCGCTCATGGGTGATCCCGGACACCCGTTTCAGCGGGGCCTGCAGCACGGACCGGGTCAGTGCGTTGACTGCGTCGACCACGGCCGGCGACACCGTGGCCAGCCGGGACCACACCGGCAGCCAGCCCATCGAGTAGTGCGACGCGGGCCTCAGCCGCCGGGCATAGTGGTGATGCAGGAACTCGGACTTGTACGTCGCCATGTCGACATTCACCGGGCAGTCGCTCAGGCACCCCTTGCAGGACAGGCACAGGTCCAGCGCGTCCCTCACCTCCTGCGAGCGCCAGCCGTCGGTGATGACGTCGCCCTCGAGCATCTCCCACAGGAGGTGGGCCCGGCCGCGGGTGGAGCTCTTCTCATCCCTGGTGACCTGGTAGCTGGGGCACATGACACCACCCGCGGACTGGCGGCACTTGCCCACCCCGACGCAGCGTCGCTGCGCCTGCGCGAAGCTGCCGGCGTCCTGCGGGTAGGCGAACACCGTCGCCGGGTCGCGGTCCTTGGCCTTCCCGTGGTGCCGGATATCCTGGTCGAGCGGCGCCGGGTCGGCGATGATGTGCGGGTTCAGCACCCCGGCCGGGTCCCACACGGCCTTCACCTCCTCGAAGAGGGCCACCACGTCCGCGCCGTACATCCGGGTCAGGAGCTCCGAGCGCGCCCGGCCGTCGCCATGCTCGCCGGAGACCGAACCACCGAGGCGGACGACGAGATCGGCTGCCTGCTCCACGAACGAGCGGTAGCGCGCCACGCCTTCTTCGCTGAGCAGGTCGAAGTCCATCCGCATGTGCATGCAGCCCTCGCCGAAGTGGCCGTATGACGCGCCGGTCAGGTCGTGCGCCGCCAGGATGTCGTCCAGCTCCCGCAGGTAGGAGCCCAGCCGCTCGGGCGGCACGGCGGCGTCCTCCCAGCCACCCCCTGCCTCCGCGCCGTCGCTGCGCCGGGTCGCCAGCCCAGTGCTGTCCCGCCGGCACCGCCAGAGCACCGCCTGGGCCCGCGGGTCGGTGACGACAGACGACGTGACGGCCAGGTCAGAGCCATCGAGGTCGGTGATGATGGCCCGGGCGGCCCGCCCCGCCTCCTGCGGGTCAGCGCCGGCCACCTCGACCAGCAGCCAGGCGCTGCCTGTCGGCAGTCCCGCGGCAGCCGCTTCCCGGCGTACCTGACCGGGCAGGCGGTCGACCAGCGCGGCGTTGATCGACTCCAGCGTCAACGGGCCGTGCGGCAGCACCACCGGCACGCAGTCCGCCGCGGCCACCAAGTCTCCGAACCCCAGGACAAGCAGCACCGTGGCCGCCGGAAGCTCGACCAGGTTCACCGTTGCCCGTGTGGTGACGGCCAGGCTGCCCTCGGTGCCCGAGAGGAACCGTGCCACGTCGTAGCCCTGGCCGGGCAGCAGGCGGTCCACGGCATACCCCGAGATCCGGCGCCGCATCCCCGAGAAGCGCCGCGAGATCAGCAGCGCGTCGCGGGCGGCGATGGCCTGCAGGGCCCGGTGGATCTCACCCTCGCGGCCAGGCCGGGCGGCCAGTGCGCGGGCCCGCTCCTGAGGGCGGCCCGGGTCGCCAGAGGCGCCCGAATCACCAGGGAGACCGGGTCCGGGAGTCGTCAGGTCCATCCTGGTGCCGTCCGAGAGCAGCACCTGCAAACCCGCGACATTGTCGGCAGTGGTGCCCCAGGCCACCGAGTGCGAACCGCACGCGTTGTTGGCGATCATCCCACCAAGAGTCGCCCGGCTGGCCGAGGACGGGTCGGCGCCGAAGGTCAGGCCGTATGCCGCCGCTGCACCGGTCAGGTCCGTCAGCACGACCCCCGGCTCGACCACGGCGGTCCGGGTCATCGGGTCGAGGTCCAGGATGGTGTTCAGATGACGGGAGACGTCGATGACGACTCCGCCGATGGCGTTGCCCGCCATCGAGGTCCCGGCCCCGCGCAGGACGATCGGCGCCCCCACCCGCGAGCTGAGCAGCACCGCGGCCTCGAGGTCCTCGACGTCGGTCGGCAGCACCACCAGGTCAGGGACCACCCGGTAGTTCGAGGCGTCCGTGCTGTAGAGGGCACGCACCCCCGCATCGCTGGTCGCCATCCCGCGCAGGGTCCTGCCGAGCTGGGCGAGCAGCCCTGGAACGTCGTACTGCGCCACCTGATGAACTGTACGGAACCGCGACGAGATCTGCGGAATATCGGACATTCGCGGGATACGAGTCATACAGTTGAGGCACGGTACTCCCACCAGCGGAGCGTGTTGGTGGCGATTCCGCGGACGAGCATCCGAACCGCCATCAGGGCTGTCACGTTTTCATCGCCGGAGGTCGTCATGTCGGGAACGGGTTCAGCCTGCCCCCTCTGTGGTCGCTGCCCTCCGCAAGACCACTGCCCGCCCGGCGCCCTGCACACGAAACGATCTGGATGAACGACGACACCGTGCTGAATCGCGCGCTGGCCCGACAGCTCCGGGGCCTGCACCTCACGAGCGCCTCGAGCCCGTCGCCGGCCGCCTGGCTCGCGCTGCTGGACCTGCTCAGCACCACGTACACCAAGGCAGACGACGAGCGCCTCACCCTCAGACGGTCCATCGACCTGTCGTCCCGCGAGATGCGAAGCATGCACGAGGACCTGAGCCGGCAGGCGCTGCAGGACACGCTGACCGGGCTGCCCAACCGGGCCGCGCTGATCCGGCATCTGGACCAGTCGCTCAAGGCCTGCGCCCGGCTCGGACAGGGCCTGGCCGTGCTCTTCATCGACCTGGACGGCTTCAAGCAGGTCAACGACAGCCTGGGGCACGCCGTCGGCGATGAGCTGCTGGTGCTGGCCGGCCAGCGGATCCGCGCCTGCATGCGCCCCCAGGACGTGGTGGCCCGGCTGGGCAGTGACGAGTTCGTCGTGGTCTGTCCCAACGTGTCAGGCAGCACCATCGTCCCGGATATCGCCGCGCGCATCGGCAGCCAGCTCGCGGCCCCCTTCCCGATCGGCGACCACCAGGCCATCGTCAGCGCCAGCATCGGCCTGGTCACGACCGCCGATACCGGCGCGAGCGCCGAGGACCTGCTGGGGCAGGCGGACCTCGCCATGTACGAGGCGAAGGTGGGCGGCAGGGCCCGGGCCACCGCCTTCGACAGCTCGATGCAGATGGCCGTGGACAACCGGTTCTCGGTGCGCAACGCGCTGGGCCGGGCCGTCACCGGCCACGAGCTCCGGGTCCTGTACCAGCCGATCGTGTCGCTGGCTGACGAGCGGGTCGTCGGAGCCGAGGCCCTGGTGCGCTGGGAACGACCCGGGTTCGGGCTGGTCCAGCCCGACGACTTCATCCCGATCGCAGAGGAGAGCTCGCTGATCTCCGCTGTGGACTGCTGGGTGCTGCAGGAGGTCTGCCGCAGGGGGGCGCAGTGGTGCGCGGCGGGCGCCGTGATCGCGATCAACCTGTCCGCCCGCACGCTCCAGCAGGACGACGTGGTGCGCACGCTCAGCCAGTCTTTGGATCAGAGCGGCATCAAGCCGGGCCAGCTCATCATGGAGATCACCGAAACCACGCTGCTCAGTGGCACGGGCGCCACCCAGGACAACCTGCTGCGTCTTCGGAAGCTCGGCGTGAAGCTGTCCATCGACGACTTCGGCACAGGCCAGTCGTCCCTCTCCCAGCTCCAGCAGACCGATGTCGATGTCCTGAAGATCGACCAGTCCTTCGTGGCGCGAATGGACGCGGACACGTCCTCGGCTGCCATCGTGAACGCCATCATCACGCTGGGCCACGCCCTCGGCCTGTCCATCGTGGCCGAGGGGGTCGAGAGGCCCACCCAGGCCGTCCTGCTGCGCGAGGTGGGTTGCGACCAGGTCCAGGGGTGGCTCTTCGGACGGCCGCTCCCGGCGGAGGCGATCGACCGGGCGTTCGGTCTCGCCGAGCCCGAGCTGTCGGCCGGCTAGGCGTGCCCGGCCAGGAGGTTGGTGACAGTGTCGGGGTCTTGGCCACGAAGCTCAGGTGCGCGGCGGGTACCGCCCGGGCTGGCGGGGCGTGACCTCTTGGCATCACCCGCACGGTGCAGTCCCGGGCCAGCCCCGTCCGCGGAGCGTCCGCCTCGTGGAGCTTCCCCCGGCGGAGCGTGCGCCGGTCATCAGGGAGTACGTCAGGTTCGCCAGCAGCGGTCGCCGCCACTTCCCGGTGCAGCCGGGCGCCCTGCTGTCCGAGTATGAGGCCATCGCCGATCGATGCCCCGTATTCCGGATAGACCCCCTTTGAACGCGAAAGAGCCTCGATCCAGGTGCCTTCGCACAGCCCAGATCGTGCGCGGTCACGGTCCCCCGGCCAGACGCCAACACCGTTCGTTCACGCCAACGGCAAAAGTGCGGGACGATGGTCCTTGGCATCGGTTGGACCAGCGCCGTCCAGACCAACCCCGACTCCGACGAAAGCTGACCGTGAACACAAGCACTCGCAAGGCTCCCCGCAGCATCAAGACCTCAACGACCGCCCCGACCACCTCGGCCACCGCATCGACGGTGATCCGATGAGCCGGCGCGGAGCGAAGCAGAAGGACACCCTGCCGAAGCTGCCGGAAGGCGCGCTGCGCATCGTGCCGCTGGGCGGGCTGGGCGAGATCGGTCGCAACATGACCGTCTTCGAGCACGCCGGCCGCCTCCTGGTCGTGGACTGCGGGGTCCTGTTCCCCGAGGAGCACCAGCCGGGGGTCGACGTGATCCTGCCCGACTTCACCTGGATCCGGGACCGCCTGGACAGGATCGACGCCATCGTGCTTACCCATGGGCACGAGGACCACATCGGTGGCGTCCCGTACCTGCTGAACGAGCGGCCGGACATCCCCCTGGTCGGTTCCAAGCTCACCCTGGCGTTCATCAAGGCCAAGCTCAAGGAACACCACATCGTCCCCAAGACCATCGAGGTCCGTGAGGGAGACCGCCAGAAGCTGGGCCCCTTCGACTGCGAGTTCATCGCGGTCAACCATTCCATCCCTGACGGCCTGGCGGTCGCGATCCGCACCCCCGCCGGGATCGTGCTGCACACCGGCGACTTCAAGATGGACCAGTTCCCCCTCGACGGGCGCCTGACCGACCTGGGCTCGTTCGCCCGGCTCGCACAAGAGGGTGTCGCCCTGTTCATGGTCGATTCCACCAACGCGGAGGTACCCGGTTTCCTCGCCTCCGAGCGCGAGCTCTCCCCGGCCATCGAGACCGTATTCCGGACCTGTCCCGGGCGCGTCATCGTCTCCAGCTTCGCCAGCCACGTGCACCGCATCCAGCAGATCCTGGACGTCGCCCACGAGCACCACCGCAAGGTCGCCTTCGTCGGCCGCTCGATGGTCCGCAACATGGGCATCGCCCGCGACCTGGGCTACCTCACCATCCCCAAGGGCCTGGTGGTCGACCTCAAGGCGCTGGACAACCTGCCCGCCAACAAGGTCACACTCATCTGCACGGGATCCCAGGGCGAGCCGATGGCGGCGCTGTCCCGGATGGCTCGCCGCGACCACCCCATCCGGATCACCGACGGCGACACCGTGCTGCTCGCCAGCTCGCTGATCCCCGGCAACGAGAACGCCATCTACGGGGTGATCAACGAGCTGACCCGTTGGGGCGCCAACGTGATCCACAAGGGCAACGCGAAAGTCCACGTCTCCGGGCACGCCAGCGCCGGGGAGCTCGCCTACTGCTACAACATCGTCAAGCCGGCCAACGTGCTGCCCGTGCACGGCGAGTGGCGGCACCTGCGGGCCAACGCCGACATCGCGATCCGCACGGGGGTCGACCCCAAGAGCGTGATCATCGGCGAGGACGGAATGGTCATCGACCTCGTCAAGGGCCACGCTTCGGTCGCCGGGAACGTCCCCGCGCGCCTGGTCTTCGTGGACGCGATGAAGGTCGGCGGAGCCACCGAACACTCGCTGACCGTCCGCCGGAACCTGGCCGAGGAAGGCGTCGTCACGATCGTCGCCATCGTGAACCCGGACACCGGCAAGATGGTCGAGAAGCCCGACTTCCTCGCGCACGGCTTCGAGCATGACGACGCGACTTTCGACACCGCCGTGCCGGTCATTCAGAGAGCCCTGACCAAGGCTTCAAAGGAGGGCATCGACATCGAGCAGACCGAGGAGCTGATCAGCCAGGCCGTGGCAACGTGGGCCCACCGGACCTACCGGCGCAGCCCGTTGATCATCCCGGTCATCATCGACGCCTGACCCGAATCCGGCCACCTCGCGCAGGGGCGTCATTGATTGAGCACGCACGACCCTGCGCGATATGTGACATGCCTGCGCTGTGTCAGGCGAGTGCACCGGCGACCAGGAAGCAGGACGAGCCCACGGAATCTGGTCCAGAGCCATGCCAGTTCGCAGCGTGCGTGCTGAGGGCGGGGCAGTGCCCGCACGCGATGGTGCCCGCACCTGAGACACGCTTCCGGCTACACGTGGTTGAACCCGGTCGACTCCTCTTTGGACATGGGCACCGTGACGGGGTGCTTGTCGAAGTGGGCCACCGCGTCCCGGAAGTCATCCAGGAGCAGGGACGCCAGGTCGCGGCTCACCCCCAGCCGGACCAGAATCCGCTGTACTGCGATGTCCGAGGCAGTCCCGGTCAGGGTGTAGGCAGGCACCTGCCAGCCCCGGGCGCGCAGCCGGTCGGCCATGTCGAACAGGGTGTAGCCAGGATCCTCGCCCTCGCGGATACGCCAGGTGACCGTGGGGATGCCGGTGGCCGGGGTGCTGTCACACAAGAGGTCGAACGGGCCCACCTTGACGATCTCGGAGGCGAGGTACTGACCGACCTCATAGCAGGCGTCGTGGATCCCCTTGTACCCCTGGAAGCCGAGCCGCAAGAAGTTGTAGTACTGGGCGACCACCTGCCCGGCCGGGCGCGAGAAGTTGATCTGGAAAACCGGCATGTCGCCGCCCAGGTAGTTCACGTGGAAGATGAGCTCCTCTGGGAGCTCTGCGCGGTCCCGCCAGATCACCCAGCCGACGCCCAGCGGCGCCAGCCCGAACTTGTGCCCCGAGGCGCTGATCGACTTGACCCGCGGGAGGCGGAAGTCGAACATCACGTCCGGCGCGCAGAAGGGCGCGAGGAAGGCACCACTGGCCCCGTCCACGTGGATGTCGACGTCCAGGCCGGTGTCGGCCTGTAGCTGGTCGAGGGCCTTCGCCATGGCCTCCACCGCCTCGTAGGCGCCGGTGTAGGTGACGCCGAGGGTGGGGACGACCATGATCGTGTTCTCGTCCACCAGCTCCAGCATCGAGACCGGGTCCATGGCGTAGGTGCCGTGAGACATCGGGACCTCGCGCATCTCGATGTCCCAGTAGCGGGCGAACTTGTGCCAGACCACCTGCACCGGCCCGCACACCATGTTCGGCCTGTCCGCCGGCTTGCCTGCCGCCTTCCGTCTGGCCCGCCATCGCCACTTGGCCGCCATGCCCGCCAGCATGCAGGCCTCTGATGACCCGATGGCCGAACAACCAGCGGTGTTACCCGCCTCGGGGGCATGCCACAGGTCGGCCAGCATGTGCACGCAGCGCCGCTCCATCTCGGCCGTCTGCGGGTACTCGTCGGCGTCGATCAGGTTCTTGTTCATCGACAACGCCATGAGCTCGACGACCTCTGGCTCCTCCCACGTCTGGCAGAACGTGGCCAGGTTCTGGCGGGCATTGCCATCGAGCATCAGCTCGTCGGCCACCAGCTGAAACGCCTCCCTGGGCAGCGTCTCGTCCCTGGGGAACCGATACTTGGGAATGGCGCTGGTCAGGGCGTGCCCGGCGAACACCGAGTCCCTCAGCAGCAGGCGAACATTGTCACGCTCGTGCAGTGGCATGGTCAGCTTCTCCTTGGTCGGAACGGGCTGTTCCGATGATGATGTCAACCGGGCCGCCGGTCGTCACCTGCCCGGGGTGAGTTTCGGCCTGCCGGGGCCCGTGGCCGCGCCCCCGAGCCCCGGGCGCAACTGCCAGACCAGCGGAGAATGCCTCCGAGGACGGTGCGGACTCCGCTGGCGGCCCGGTCTCATAGGCAATTGAGAGGGATCACCCAAACGCCGCATAGGCGACTGCAGCACTGTTGGCGGCATGGACAACGCGCAAAGAGACGGGCAGGTCAGGCCAACCGGGGGTCGGATCGCGGCCGACTCCCCTACGCCGGCATCGACCCGACAGCTTGCCCGCAACAGGGGACTGGCCTGGGTGCAGGCCCTGACCCTGGGCGCCGGCGCAGCAGGCGCTCTCGGCGCGGCCGCCATCGCGCTCACCCTGCCCGGCTCGACGGACACTGCCAGTGTCCAGAGCGCCGCGGCGGCGAGCACGACCGGCGGCACCTCCGGCGACGGTGGCAGTGCGGCGCAAGGGAGGTACGACGACACCGGGGGGCAGAGCTCGAGCTCCGCGCAGCAGCAGCCCGCCGCTCCACCACAACGGCAAAAGCCCGCAGCCCCGCGGCAGCAGCTCCAGCCCGCCGCTCCCCCGTCGAACACGAACAACCCCCCCGCGGCAACCTCAGGCGGGTCGTGATGAGCACCGTGTCGACCGTTGTGCCCACGGCGTTGGACCAGACTCACCCTGAGGGCCTGTGCTCGAGCGCCTGGAAGGCCATCGGGACCACCATCCGGGTCGTCGTCACCGACCAGGCACGGCTCAGCTCCGCCCGGACGATGCTGGCCGATGACCTTGCTGCCCTCGACCTGGCCTGCAGTCGGTTCCGGCCCGACTCGGAGCTGGTCCGGATCGAGTCAACGGCCGGCACGCCGACCGCGATCAGCCCCCTGCTCGCCGACGCGATCCGGGCCGCCCTGCGCGGGGCCCGGCTCACCAACGGCGACGTCGACCCCACCGTTGGCCGCGCCATGGAGGCGATCGGGTACGACCGCGACTTCTCCTCGGTGCCTGCCCGCGGCGGCGAGATCCGGATCACCGTCCGGCATACCGCATGCTGGCACCAGATCAGGCTCGATAACGCGGCGGGTCTGGTCACCGTGCCGGTCGGGGTGCGGCTCGACCTCGGCGCCACTGCGAAAGCCTGGGCCGCCGACCGGGCGGCCCGGCGGATCGCAGCCGAGCTCGGCTGCGGCGTGCTGGTCAGCCTCGGCGGCGACATCGCCGTTGCCGGTGACGGGCCGCCCGGAGGCTGGTCGATTCGGGTCCAGGACGTCACCGGCGACCCTGTCGCCCCCGCGCAGGGGCCGGCCGGGGTGATCGCCATCCGCGAAGGCGGCCTGGCGACCTCCAGCACCAGAGCCCGCAGGTGGCAGCGTGGCGGCGACCTGATGCATCACATCCTCGACCCGCGCACCGGCTGGCCGGCCGACAGCAGCTGGCGCACGGTCTCTGTTGCGGCCGGCACGGCACTGGACGCGAATATCGCCAGCACCGCTGCGATCATCCGCGGTCCCGGCGCGCCCGGCTGGCTGGCCGGGCTGGGGCTGTCCGCGCGCCTCGTCGCCCTGGACGGGACCGTCACCACCCTCAACGGCTGGCCAGAGGTCTGGTCATGACCACGGGAACCGTCTTCTGGTACGCCAGCCGCGCCACCGGCGTGGTCAGCCTCGTCCTGTTCTCGGTCGTCGCGATCCTGGGAATCATGGTCAACCGGCAGGGCCGGCTGCCGGGACTCCCGCGGTTCGCGGTGACGGGTCTGCACCGCAGCCTGTCCCTGCTGACCCTGGCCTTCCTCGGCACGCACATCGTCACCGCGATAGCGGACGGGTACGCCCACATCCCCTGGCTCTCGACGATCGTGCCGTTCACGTCCGGATACGAACGCTTCTGGATCGGGCTGGGCACCGTGGCCATCGACCTGATGGCCGCGGTCATCGTCACGAGCCTGCTGCGCACCCGGCTCAGCCCGGCTCTCTGGCGCGCGGTGCACTGGCTCGCCTACGTCTGCTACCCGGTGGTCGTCGTACACAGCCTGGGCGCCAACAAGGACCTGCGATCCGGCTGGCTGCTCGCCCTGACCATGGCTACGGTGTTCAGCGTGCTCACCGCCATCGGGTACCGGATCCTGGCGGCCGCAGCGACGGTGCCACGCCCCGCCCGGGTCCCCCGGCAGCTCGTTCGAGCCGACCGGACGGGGAGTCTGCGATGACCTCCGGCGCACAAGCCAGCGCCACCGGCCGCCAAGCCTCGTTGGAGGGCACAGTGCAACCAGGGGCGACAGTGCAACCAGAGGCGACAGTGCAACCAGGGGCGACGGTCCTGCCACGGTTGCTCTCCGCCAGCGGCCGGCCGGCCGACCTCGCGGAGCACCTGCGGGTGCATGGCCGGCTGCTCTACCGTGGCGGGGCGCGGATGCTCATCCACAGCATCGAGTCGGCAGGCCTGACCGGGCGCGGCGGAGCGGCGTTCCCCACCCACCGCAAGCTCACCGCCGTGGCCGACCAGCTGGGCGTCCCGGTCGTCGTCGGCAACGGCGCCGAAGGGGAGCCGGCCAGCGACAAGGACAAGACCCTGCTCTGGTCCAGCCCACATCTGGTCCTCGACGGGCTCCAGCTCGCGGCCGAGGCCGTCGGTGCCCGGCGGGTCCACCTCTACCTGCACCGCGAGCCCGCACTGGTGCGGCATCTGGAGTCAGCGCTGGCCGGGCGGGCAGCAGCCGGCCTCGATCGCCTGCAGGTCGGCCTGGTGACCGCCCCGGCCCGCTTCCTGGCTGGTGAAGAGTCGGCCCTGGCCAGTCGCGTCGGGGGTGGTGCGGCCCTGCCCCGGTTCACCCCGCCGCGGGTCTTCGAGCATGGCGTCGACGGGGCACCCACCCTGGTGCAGAACGTGGAGACCCTGGCCCAGCTGGGTCTGATCTCGCGGTATGGCCCTGCCTGGTTCCGGGCTGTCGGCACTGAGGCTGAGCCCGGAAGCATGCTCACCACCATCCGGCTGGCGGACGGCAGCGGCGGCGTGGCCGAAGCGGCGATCGGCACCCCGATCTCCCAGCTGCTCAAGCTCGACAGGTACCCGGCGCGAGCGGTGCTCGTGGGCGGATACCACGGCGCCTGGCTCTCTCCCGAGCAGGCCGGGCGCCTCACCCTCAGCAACGCCGACCTGCGCCCGCTCGGCGCGGCGGCCGGCGCCGGCGTGCTGGCCGCACTTCCGGTCGACCGTTGCGGCCTGGTCGAGTCTGCCCGGGTCGTCAGGTACCTGGCCCTGGAGTCGGCCGGGCAGTGCGGACCCTGCCTCAACGGCCTTCCTCGTATCGCGGCCAGCCTGAATCAGCTCGCCCAGCGCAGGTCCACACCGGCAGACCGGGACGACGTGCAGCGCTGGTCCGCGCTGGTCGAGCGCCGCGGTGCCTGCCACCACCCCGACGGCACCGTACGCTTCCTGCGCAGCGCGTTGGCGGTCTTCACCGACGAGGTCACGCTGCACGAGGCCGGCAGGTGCAGTGCACGCTCTCCCGAGCCGTTCCTGCCCATCCCGGCCGGATCACCCGCCCGCGAAGAGGACTGGAGCTGAACGATGGCCGAGAAGCTGCGCGTCAACCCGATCCTGTGCACGGGCCACGGACTGTGTGCCGAGCTGCTCCCGGAGCAGATCGCGACGGACGAGTGGGGTTACCCGATCCTGTCCGGCACGCCTGTCCCGAAGGGGCTTCGGAAGCTTGCCCGCCGCGCCGTGAACGACTGCCCCGCGCTCGCCCTCATGCTCGTCGGCGACCGCTGACGATCGCTGAGTTGCCGCTCGCCGTCTCTCAGAGGAACCTCAGAGCAACTTCTCAGGCAGACCTGAGCCGACGCGGCGATCATGGAGACATGAGTGTGATGAGCGAACCCGAGAGCACGACCTCACCCGGGGGCACCGGCACGTCCGTCCGGGCAGGTGCCCTCACCCGCCCGGACGGCACTGCCATCCGGGTTCTCGTGGTCGACGACGAGCCGAACCTCGCTGAGGTTCTCTCCAGCGTGCTGCGGCACGAGGGATGGGAGGTCCGAAGCGCAGGCACCGGGATCAGCGCCGTCCGCACAGGTCGTGAGTTCCGGCCGGATGCCGTCGTGCTCGACATGATGCTTCCGGACTTTGACGGACTCGAGGTGATGCGCCGGCTACGCGAGGACAACCCGCTGGTCGGGGTGCTCTTCCTCACCGCCCGTGACTCCGTGGAGGACCGGATCGCCGGGATCACCGCCGGAGGTGACGACTACGTGACCAAGCCGTTCAGCCTCGAGGAGGTGCTGGCCCGTCTGCGTGGCATGCTGCGTCGCGCCGGGATGAGCCACAACGACACGGACACCCAGCTTTCCTTCGCGGACCTGACCATGGACGAGGATGCGCGCGAGGTGCGTCGTGCCGGCCGGCAGGTCGAGCTGACGGCCACCGAGTTCGAGCTGCTGCGGTTCCTGATGCGCAACCCGCGCCGGGTGCTGAGCAAGGCGCAGATCCTGGACCGCGTCTGGAACTACGACTTCGGCGGCCAGGCCCACGTGGTCGAGCTGTACATCAGCTACCTGCGCAAGAAGGTCGACGCGGGGCAGGAGCCACTCATCCACACGGTGCGCGGCGTCGGGTACGTCCTCAAGTCCGCGACGTGAGCATGCGCGACTGGCTCGCCGGACGGACCCTGCGGACCCGGCTCATCGCCGGCGTGTTCGTCCTCCTTGCCGTGTCCTGCACCATCATCGGGTTTGCCACCAGCATCACGTTGCAGGGCTTTCTCTTCGGCCGGCTTGACGAGCAGCTCGTCCAGGCCGGCAGCCGCCTGGACGTGAGCCGCGAGCGCCCGGACAGACCTGGCGACTCCGACAGACCCTCCGCGCCCGGCCGGGACCCCGATGTCCAGGGGCAGACGGTGGGCACCCTGGCAGTCCGGGTCTCCGACAGGTCGATCGAACAGGCCGTCGTGGTCCGGGACACCGCGGGGCAGATCAGCCTGAGCAAGGTGGCGCTGACCCCTGCGGACCGCTCAACGCTGCTGAACCTGACGCCCGGGCAGCCAACAACCGTCCGGCTGTCCTCACTCGGGGAGTATCGACTTCGGGCAACGGGTGGCCCGGGCGGCGACACCCAGGTCACCGGCCTGTCGTTGCAAGAGATCGAGTCCACGGTGCACCGCCTGGAGGTCACCGAGCTCATCGTCTTCGCCGTGGCCCTGCTGCTGACCGGGCTGGCGGGGGCCGGCTGGGTCACCCTGTCGCTGCGGCCGCTGCGGCGGGTCACGATGACCGCCAAGCAGGTCACCTCGCTGCCTCTGGGCAGCGGCGAGGTCGACCTCCGCCACCGTGTGCCGGAGACCGACCCGCGCACCGAGGTGGGTCAGCTAGGGGTGGCCTTCAACCAGATGCTGGGGCACGTGGAGACTGCGCTCGAGGAGCGCGAGACCAGCGAGGTCCGGCTGCGCCGGTTCGTCGCGGACGCCAGCCACGAGCTGCGGACGCCGCTGGCCGGCATCCGCAGCTATGCGGAGCTCGCCCGGCGCAGCACCGAAGATGTCCCTGACGAGGTGAGCCATGCGCTCGGGCGGGTCGAGTCCGAGGCCGTGCGGATGGGCCGGCTCGTGGACGACCTCCTGCTGCTGGCCCGGCTCGATACCGGCCGGCCGCTGGAGCAGGAGGAGGTCGACCTCTCCCGGCTCGTCATCGAGGTCACCAGCGACGCGCGGGTGGCCGGACCCGACCACCGGTGGTCTCTGGACCTTCCTGATGAGCCGCTCGTGGTGCGTGGTGACGAGCACCGGCTCCACCAGGTGGTGGCCAACCTCCTCTCCAACGCCCGCATCCACACCCCGGCCGGGACCTCCGTCGTCGTCCGGCTGAGTGCAGACCCTGCCGGTCAGACCGGGCGCCAGGCGGGGCGGCGGGTGATCCTGTCCGTGCGCGACGACGGCCCTGGGATCCCGGCGGAGCTGCAGGCCCACGTCTTCGAGCGCTTCGTGCGCGCCGATGACTCACGCTCAAGGGTCAAGGGCAGCACCGGTCTCGGCCTGGCTATCGCCCAGGCTGTGGTGAAGGCCCACGGTGGCTCGCTGACGCTGATCAGCCGGGGGGCCGGCACCGAGTTCCGGATCTCCCTGCCCGCAGGCAACGGCGTTTAGCGCCCTCGGCGGAGGCAGATGCGGCTGGGCTCGACACCAGCACGTGCCACTGTATGGTGTACGCAAGGGTTCCGGCGTACGTGGAGGGGGTGGTGAGCCAGATGGGCAAAGACCTCCTGCTCGGTGAGGACCTCCTGCTCATTGGGCAGCTGGCCTCGCGGTGCGGTGTCAGCAGGCGGACGGTGGACTTCTACACCGGCCTGGGACTACTCACTCCGGTCCGGCGAAGCACGGGCAACTTCCGCCTCTACCAGCCATCGGACGTCCGTCGCATCAAGGCGATACGCCAGTTGGAGGGCCAGGGGATCCGGCTGGACGAGATCACCCACCTGCTGACCGACCGCGCCGCCGAGGATCACACCCGCTGCGCTGACCGTTCCGAAGGTCCCTGCCCGGCTGATCCGGTCGCGCTCAGCGCGTACCTGGTCAACCTGGACGCCCAGGTGCGGGCCCTTCGCGATCTGCCGGCAGTTGCCGACCACCAGACCCGTGGTGTCCTGACCAACCTCGTCGCGCGTGCGCAGGTGCTCATCGCCACGGCTGTGGTCCTGAGCGAGGAGATCCTCCCCGTCCACCTGATCCCTCCGTTGTGAGAGCTGCCACCTCAGGTGCCACCTCAAAGAGGTTCGCCACCCGTTCCGTCCATCGTCCCCCGTCAACCACCCGTTCCGTCCACCACCCGACCCCGTCCATCCCCCGAGCAAGGAGATCTCACCGTGCCAAGCCTGATGAAGAAACTGACAGAACTCGCCCGCAGCCCGCAAGCCAGCAACGCGATCGCGAAGGCCAAGGAGCAGGCCGCGAAACCGGAGAACCGCGAACGCCTCGAACAGCTGAAGAACCGGGTCACCAAGAAGCGCTGATTGATGGCGCCCACCTGAGGTGCCGAGCGGGGCGCCCGTGCGTCTCCTGCCGGCGCGCTCTGAGGATCGATCCGCGCAGTCCAGACCGAGGGAGACTCCCATGTGGGAAACAGTCAAGAATGCCCTCAGCAGCGTGACCATCGCCCTTGACTCAGCGTCGCAGGCATTGCCCGACACCGCCCGCGGTCTCGCCGGCGGAGCCGCGCAGAAGTAGGCACCGCGACACCCTGGCCGGAGGACGGTCAGGGTGTTGCCGCCGCCGGAAGCAGGGCGTGCTCGCCGAGGGGCCAGGCGAACGGGTCGGGACCGAGGGCACTCAGCTGCTCCACCTGCTGGACCCCCCACCACGATAACGGGTCCGTTCCGTCGGGCTGGGCCGCGAACCCGGCCCACGGCACCCACCAGGCTTCATGGACCTCGGGTGGATGCACGGTCACCTCGTCGGTGGCGGCCAGGGCCCGATACACAGGGCACAGCTCATTCTCGACGGTCCCGTCAGTCGCGATGGCCCGGTATCGGAACGCGGGCAGGATGAGGTCCAGCTCCGCCGGGACGATCCCCAGCTCGTGCCACAGGCGGCGCAGCACAGCGTCCCGCATACCCTCGCCGGGCGCAGGATGCCCGCAGCAGCTGTTGGTGCGCAACCCCGGGAACGTGCGTTTGTCGTAGGCCCGTCGGGTCACCAGAACCCGGCCCGCAGGGTCGAAAACGTAGCAGGAGAAGGCAAGATGCAGCGGGGTGTCCCGATGGTGCACGGTAGCCTTCGGCGCCGTGCCCGCGGCGGAACCATCAGGCGCGCAGAGCACCACTGACTCCGTCATCTCATTACCCGCTTCACTCATCGGTGATCTGGGGTGCAAACCCTGCCCCTTAGGGCAGGCAGGAAGCCTTGCCTGGTCTGGTCCCTTCTGAACTGTGATTCAGTCCTCGCAGTGTCCTGGCTCGGTCTGTGAAGCGTGAACCTCAACATGCACGGCCTCCCAAGGTCGCATAGCAGTGGGAATCTCGGTCATTCATGGCCGGGAGGATGTCAGCTCGCTGTCCTGTTCACGCATCTCGCTGCTCTGTCGGTCGATCATGGCGTCCTTTCCGCTCACGCGTTGATCAACTCAGTGCGCCAGCTGCTGCACGGCCGCGCCGAACACCGGCGGCAGCCGGGCGGCCATCGGGACGATCCGCTGTGCGAGCACGGGCTGACGCCTTGCCCAGAGCAGTGCCGAGGTGATGGCGCGGTAGCGCCTGGACGCGACAAGCCAGCGCCGCTCGTAGGCGCCGGGATCGTCGGCGACCACGCAGTCCACGAGCCCGCGGGCGCAGGCCAGCGCGACCGCAATACCCTCGCCGGTCAGGGCATCCACGTATCCGGCGGCGTCCCCCACCAGCAGCACCCGTCCGGACACCCTGGCTGATGTTCGCTGCAGCAGCGGGCCGGCCCCGCGTACGGCTGTGGCCCCCGCGTCCGGCAGCCGGTCGCGCAGCCCGGGGAAGGCTGCCAGCTGCTCGGCATACGGCGCCTGAACTCCCGACAGGACGGCGACGCCGACCAGCCCGGGGCCAACCGGTGTCACGTAGGCCTCGGACCCGGGTGCCCAGTGCACCTCCACCAGGTCCGTCCACGGAGCCACCGCGAAATGCTGACGGGTGCCCCACCGTGGCGTCGTCGTCGGCGGCACGGCTCGCTGCAGGCCGAGCCGGCGGCGGATCGGGGAGTGCAGGCCATCGGCCGCGGCCAGGTACCGGGCCCGCCGGCCATCAACGCTCACCCCGGTTGCGTCCTGGCGGACTTCCACGGCGCGGGAGTCCACCACCTTCACCCCGGCGGCCCGGGCCGCGTCCAGCAACGCCCCCTGCAGGGTCGTCCGGCGTACTCCCATGCCGGGACCGTGACGGAAGGCGGCCTCGGCGACGCGATCGCCGTCGGTGTACCTGATGCCCCGAATCGCGTGTCCCTGCAGGCTAACCCCGAGCTCACCCAGACCGCGAACAGCCTGAGGCATGAGACCCTCACCGCAGGCCTTGTCGATCGGGCTCGGCCGGGGCTCGAGCACCACGGTGCGCAGCCCGGCGCGCGCGGCATAGAGCGCGGTGGCCAGTCCGGCCGGTCCTGCCCCGGCGACGATGAGGTCGGCGTCGATCACTGCGCCCTGGCCGATCTCGGCCCGCTCGCCGACCCCTGTGGCACCCTGATCACTGCGCCATCGCCGCTGGCGGCGAAGGCGCCTCTGACACGGACTGCGCCATCGCCACGTTCTCCGCCGAGATCCGGACCCGCAGCAGCCCGGCGTTGAGCACGGTGAAGGCCGCCGCGGTGATCCACCCGGTGTGCACCAGCGGCAGGGCGATGCCCTCCAGCACCACCGCGACATAGTTCGGGTGAGGCAGCCAACGGTAGGGCCCGCGGTCGACCAGGGGCAGACCGGGAACCACGATGATCCGGGTGTTCCACCGTGGGCCGAGCGTGGTGATGCACCACCACCGCAGGCCCTGGGCGAGCACCACCACCGCCAGCATCGACCAGCCGAGGGCGGGGATGAACGGACGGCGGGTGGCCTCGACCAGGCAGGCGACCAGCAGCGCGGTGTGCAGGAACACCATGAACGGGTAGTGCCCGAACCCGGCCTCGCGCCCACCCCGCCCCAGCGCCCAGGCCAGGTTGCGCCGGGAGACGACCAGCTCGGCCAGCCGTTCCAGCGCCACAACCAGGATGAGCACGACGTAGAACGTCATCAGGTCACCATTCGAGCAGAACGAGCTCGGAGCAGAAGCCGGGGCCCATCGCCATCAGGATGCAGGGAGTGCCCGGGGTCAGGGATCGTTTGTCGAGGGTGTCGCGCAGCACGTGCAGGACCGAGGACGACGAGAGGTTGCCGATCAGGTCGAGTGAGCGCCAGGTGAGCTCCAGCGGGTCATCGGGCAGTCCCAGCTCGGCCTCGATCGCCTCGATCACCTTCGGGCCGCCCGGATGCGACACCCAGGCGCCGACCTCCTCCACCGTCAGCGAGTGCTTGTCCAGGAACGACCGGATGTCGTGGCCGAGGTACTGCCGGACGATGGCCGGCACCTGCGCGTCGAGCACGATCTTCAGCCCACCGCTGCCGACATCCCATCCCATCGTGCGGTGGCTGTCCGGGTAGAGATGGCTGCGGGAGTCCACCACCCGCGGACCCTGCTCGGTCCGGTTGGCGCCCACCGCAACCACTGCGGACGCACCGTCACCGAACAGCCCGCTGGCCACCAGGTTGGCGACCGAGTGGTCGTCCCGCTGCACCGTCAACGAGCACAGCTCGACGGACAGCAGTGCCCCGACCTCGTCCGGGTGGCCGATCAGGTAGTCGTGCAGGCGCGCGACCCCGGCCGCGCCGGCAACGCAGCCCAGCCCGAACAGCGGAACCCGCTTCACGTCAGGGCGCAGGCCGACGACCTCGGCGACCCGGGCCTCGATCGAGGGCACGGCGATCCCGGTGATGGTGGTGGAGACGACCACGTCGACCTCTTCTGGGTTTATCTCGGCCCGCTGCAGTGCGCCGGTGAGCGCCGCGGCCCCCAGCTGGACTGCGTGGGCGATGAACAGGTCGTTGGACTCCCCGAAGCCGCCCAGGGCGCCATACTGCTCCAGCGGCAGGACGAGGTGCCGGCTGCTGACCCGGGCATGCGAGTGCAGCCGCGCGAGCAGAGCCTCGTTGCCATCCGGTCCGAGACAGAACTGTGTGAAGGCCGCCGTCAGCTCCGCCTGTGAGTAGCGGTGCGGCGGCAGGACGGCGTGGACGCCAGCCAAGGTTGTCATTGCACAAATCCTAAGGTGACGCGCCCGATCCGACCACTGCCGCTCTAGCATCGCGTCATGTTCATTTCCCGGAGGGTGCAGGCGCTGGCCCTGTCCTGTCATCCGCTCCCCTCGCTGGCGGTCACCATGCTGGCTGCCGGGATGGCCGCGCTGGTCGGCCTCCCGCCCGGTCGCGGGATCCTGCTGACCACGGCGGTCTTCACCGGTCAGCTGTCGATCGGCTGGTCCAACGACTACCTCGACGCGGAGCGGGACCGAACGGTGCACCGTCCGGACAAACCTGTCGCGGCGGGGGCTGTGACGCCCCGCCTCGCAGGTATCGCGGCCCTGGTGGCCCTGGTCCTGACCATCACCTTGTCCGTTGCCCTCGGCTGGCCCGGCGGCGCGGTCGCCCTGGTGACGGTGCTCTGCGGCTGGCTCTACAACCTGGGCCTGAAGGCAACCGCCTTGTCCTGGCTGCCCTACGCGATTGCCTTCGGAATGCTCCCGGCAATCGCGACCCAGTCGGCCTCACCCCCGCGATGGCCGGCCGTCTGGGCGGTGACCGCCGGCGCGCTGCTCGGCGTGGTCGCCCATCTGGCGAACGCGCTGCCGGACCTGGGTGAGGATGCAGCCACCGGAATCCGGGGCCTGCCGCACCGGCTGGGCCCCAAGCCCACCGCCCTGGCCGGTGCGGGCATCCTGCTGGCCGTCTCGGCGGTGATTCTCTTCGGCCCCGGCAACCACCCCGGCCCACTGCGCTGGGCCGGGTTCGCCGTGGCGGTGGTGATTGCCGGCACTGCCGCGACCGGCGCCTATCGTGACCCCTCGTCACGCCGCTTCTTCCTGGCGACCATCCTGATCGCCGTTCTGGACCTGGTCCTGTTCGCACTGGCCGGCACCGGCCTGTGACCGAACGGCTGGAGTGGCAGCCTGGGACGAACTTCGCTGGCAATCATCGCTAGACTCCGCTTTGCCACCTGCCTGAGTCGTTCTCGCTGTCGCGGCTCATCGGTGGTTCGGCCAACCAGGCCACAGGACGACGCTTCAGCTGGTGAGGCAATGACCACGTTTCATCCGGTTGAGCGAGTGAGCACAGACGATCTGATGTCCCTTGCGTCCGAGCGCGGCACCACGCCGATGCAGGTCGGCGCGGTCCTGATGCTGGACACGCGGGCCGGACTCGACCCCGTGTCCGTGATCGAGGCTCTCGCCCATCGGGTCCGCGCGGTCCCGCGCCTTCGACAGCGTCTTGTCAGGGTTCCCCCTGTATGCGGCCGGCCGTTATGGGTCGATGATCCCGGGTTCACCGCAGCCGGTCACTTCTCCACGGTCCGGTGTCCCTCACCGGGTGGGGAGGAAGCTGTTCTCGAGGTTGCCGCCGAGATGCTCGTCGCCCGTCTGCCACGCGACCGCCCCCTGTGGACGGCCCGGCTGGTGACGGACTGCGGGGAAGGTGAAACCGCGCTGATCCTGGTGTTTCACCATGTGCTTGCCGACGGCATGGGCGGCCTCGCCGTCCTGGCCAGTCTGGTCGATGGCGCCGCCGCGGTCCCGCAGTCACCGTATCCGCGCCCGATGCCTTCCCGCCGCCGGCTCGCCATGGCCACGGCGAAGGAGGTCACGAGCGGCTTCGGCCAGCTCCCGACAGCACTCCGGCGCCTCCGTGCGGCCCTGTCGCAGCTTCGACCAGTCGCAGGCATGGGCCCAGCCCGTTGTTCCCTCAACAGGCCGACAGGACAGCGGAGGAAGTTCACCACCGTCCGGGTCGACCTGGAACGGACTCTCCGTGCGGCCCACGCCCATCAGGCAACTGTGAACGACGTCGTCCTGTCAGCCGTCGCCGAAGCCCTGCACCGCGTGCTTGCCACCCGCGGCGAGCAGGTCGACGAGTTCGTCATCTCGGTGCCCTTCTCTGCCCGCCACGAGGCCGGAGCCGGCGAGCTGGGAAACCAGAGCGGAGTCATCCCCCTGCGGGTCTGCGGCGTCGGCGATCCAGCGCATCGGCTTGAGCTGGTCGCCGAGGACACCCGGGCAGCCAAACAGACCCAGCCCGGTGCATCGACTGCCCTGCTGGGCCCCTTCTTCCGCCTCCTGGCCTGGGCCGGGCTCTACCGGTGGTTCATCAGCCACCAGCGGCTCATCCACACCTTCGTGACCAACCTGCGCGGGCCACAGACCCGGCTGACCTTCCTCGGCAACCCGATCACCAGCCTCATCCCGCTCACCGTGGCCACCGGCAACGTGACGATCTCCTTCGCAGTCCTGTCCTATGCCAACAGCCTCACGATCACCCTCATCGCTGACCCGGACGCCTGCCCCGACCTCGACGGTCTGCGGGACTATCTCGCCGAAGAGCTGGCCGGCTACCTGAACGGGTGAGCCAGCTGGGCTCGCTGAGCTCGGTCGTCTTCACTGGCTTGTTAAACGATGCTCCCGGGACAGCCAAAAGTCACCAGCCGCAATCCGGCTCAGCATGCTGAGTGGTCTGCAACTGGTGACCTCCCGGACAACCGGGATCAGTTGAGTCAGTCGATCAGTGCGGCTATTCGTCCCACTCGATCAGGACCTGGCCACCCTGGACGGCATCGCCGACGCCGACGTCGACGGACTTGATCTTGCCGTCCTGGGGGGCGGTGACCTCGGTCTCCATCTTCATTGCCTCCAGGACCAGCAGAGTGTCGCCGGCCTTGACCTCGGCACCGGCCTCGACCAGCACCTTGACAACGGTGCCGGCCATCGGGGTGGTCAAGGCATTGGCCGAGGTCGCCGGGGTCTTGGCCTGGGTCGGTGTGGGGGCATACGAAGACCCGCCGCCCACCAGGACCGACCCCAGCGTCGGCAGGGGCTCCTCCTCCACCTCGACGTCGACGTCGAAGACCGACCCGTTCACTGTTACTTGCAGTTTCATGTCATCCCTCGTCGAGCGTGAAATGTCGGTACGAATATTCGGTCACCGGACGCCGTGCCAGTCGGCATGCGACTGCTGGACGGTTGCGAGCCCCTGAGTAGCCCACGCGCCACCACGGCGCAGGTGAACCTGCTTGACGGTTGCGCGCTTGCCGAGGTACGCCGCAACCGCGGCTGAGATGGCCAGCAGCATGTCCTCGCTGACCGAGGGATGCCGCTGCGTCGCCTCTTCCTCCAGCGTATGGACGCGGTCTGCAAGCTCGGCCACGAGGGCCGACAGATCAGCAATGGTCACGGAGGGCTCAGGGGTCCCTTTGGTCTCGCTCATGGTGCTTCCTTCTGTCGGGGCGAAGTCGATCAGAGCGGGATCAGTCCGTACTTCTTCGGCGGACGCAGGTCACGCTTGGCGGTGAGGTTCTCCAGGGCACGGGCCACCTTGCGACGGGTGTCGGACGGCTCGATGATGTCGTCGACCAGTCCACGTGCGGCCGAGACATACGGCGTCGCGAAGGTGTCGCGATATAGCGCCACGAGCTCTTCACGCTTGGCTTCCGGGTCGTCGGCGGCAGCGATCTCCCTTTTGAAGACCACGTTGGCCGCACCCTGGGCGCCCATCACGGCGATCTCGGCAGTTGGCCAGGCGAACACGCGGTCAGCGCCCAGGTCCTTGCCGCACATGGCCAGGTACGCGCCGCCGTAGGCCTTGCGCAACACCACCGTGATCTTCGGGACGGTTGCCGCAGAGTAGGCGAACAACATCTTCGCTCCGTGCCGGATGATCCCGCCATACTCCTGGGTGACCCCGGGCAGGAAGCCGGGAACGTCCACCAGGGTGACCAGCGGGATGTTGAAGGCGTTGCAGAACCGCACGAACCGTGCGCCCTTGTCGGAGGAGTCGATGTCGAGCACCCCGGACATGGCGATCGGCTGGTTGGCCACAAATCCGACTGTCCGGCCGGTGATCCGGCCGAAGCCCACGACGATGTTGGGGGCGAACCCTGCCTGGACCTCCAGGAAGTCACCCATGTCGGCGAGCTTGATGATGACCTCGCGGACGTCATACCCCTTCTTGGGGTCATCGGGGATGATGGTGTCGAGGCTGTCGTCGCGTTCCACATCATCATGGCCCGGGACGAACGGAGGCTCTTCGGTGTTGTTGCTCGGCAGGAAGCTGAGCAGCTTCTTGGCGATCAGGATGGCCTGGTGATCGTCAGCCGCCACGAAGTGCGTCACCCCCGAGTGCGCCATGTGGGACTGGGGACCGCCCAGCTCCTCCGCAGTCACTGTCTCTCCGGTGATCTGCTTGATCACGTCGGGGCCGGTGATGAACATCCGCGACGCCTCGGTCTGGATGATGAAGTCAGTCAACGCCGGGGAGTAGGCCGCACCACCGGCACAGGGGCCGGCGATGATCGAGATCTGTGGCACCGCACCCGAGAGGGCGACATTCTGGAAGAACACCTTGCCGTAGCCGGACAGGGAGTCGATTCCCTCCTGGACGCGGGCGCCGCCGGAGTCGTTGAAGCAGACGAACGGGGTGCCGTTCTCCAGGGCGGCGCGCATCGCGCTGGCCACCTTGACCGAGTGCATCTCACCGGCAGAACCACCGGCGACGCTGAAGTCCTGGCTCCCAACGTGTATCGGCCGGCCGAGCACGGCTGCCGCGCCGGTGACCACCCCATCAGCCGGCATGACCGCCTTGTCCATCCCGAACAGCGTGGTGCGGTGCTGGGCGAGCATCCCGCTCTCTTCGAAGCTCATCGGGTCGACCAGCTCGGCAATACGCTCGCGGGCGGTCAGCTTCCCGGCGGCGTGCTGCTTGGCGTGGCGCTTCTCGCCACCTCCCGCGATGACTTCCTCGCGGCGTGTGCGCAGTTCAGTGATCCGCTCCTGCATGGTCGGCGGCATGATTCGAATGGGCTTCTTGGACATGTCCGAAAGTCAACTTTCCTAGACGGGCTTCACTGCGACGGAGTTCTTCTTGCCGTTGACCGTGATCTCGTACTTGACCGGGACGCGGATGGGGCCCGTCTTGGGGTCGGTGATCACGGCGCAACGCTCTGCCTCGAGCTCGGCCGGGTCCTTGCCGAGGTTCTTGGGGCCATCAGGGCGGGTGGTGAAGAAGCCCGGCGCCACCTTCGGGAACATGGCCAGGGTCAGCACGTCCTCGTCGGAGCCGTCGAAGCCCTCGATCCCCTCGGCCTGGGTGCGCAGCTCATCCCACTCGTCGGCGATGAGGTCGGCCGGACGCCCGGTGATGGTCTCCTTGCCGGTCTGGGTCTTGGCCTGGTCGACGATCTCGGGATCCTTCTCGCCGAGGGTGAGTCCGTAGTACCCGAGCATCAGGTCCGCGAACTCGCCGGTCATCACCTTGTACGGGCCCATCATCACGTTGAACACAGCCTGGGTGCCCACGATCTGGCTGGAGGGCGTGACCAACGGCGGATAGCCGGCGGCCTTGCGCACCCTCGGCACTTCCTCGAGCACCTCTTTCAGCTTGTCACCAGCGCCCTGAGCCTTGAGCTGCGACTCCATGTTGGAGATCATGCCGCCGGGGATCTGGCTGTCGAAGATGTCGGTCTCGACATTGAACGACGACATGAACTGGGCATAACGGGGCTTGATCTCGGCGAAATGATCCTTGATCCTGCCCAGGCTCGGCTTGTCGAGGTCGGCGATGTAGCCGGTGCCCTCCAGCATCTCCTGCAGGGACTCGGTGGGGTTGTGACCCGGGCCGAGCGACAGCGAGCTGATGGCGGTGTCCACGACGTCCGCACCAGCCTCGATGGCTTTCATCAGTGAGACCAGGGTGACCCCGGTCGTCGCGTGGCAGTGCATGTTGACCTGCATGTCGGGCAGCTCGGCCTTGATGGCCGAGACGATGTCGTAGGCCGGCTGCGGCTTGAGCAGTGCTGCCATGTCCTTGATGGCCAGGGAGTCGACACCGACATCAGCAAGCTCTCGGGCCTGGCGCACGTAGCCGTCGATCGTGTGCAGAGGGCTGGTCGTGTAGCAGATCGTGCCCTGGGCGTGCCGGCCCACCTTCTTGACCGCGGCAATGGCTCGCTCGACGTTGCGGGTGTCGTTCAGGGCGTCGAACACCCGGAAGACGTCCATCCCGTTCTCGGCGGCCTTCTCGACGAAGTGGTCCACGACGTCGTCTCCATAGTGGCGGTACCCCAACAGGTTCTGGCCGCGCAGAAGCATCTGCAGACGACTGTTCGGAAGAAGCTTGCGGAACATCCGCAGACGTTCCCAGGGGTCTTCGTTGAGGAACCGGATGCAGGAGTCGAAGGTGGCACCACCCCAGCACTCCACGCTCCAATACCCGGCATTGTCGATGTCCGCGCAGGCACCGACCATGTCCTCCATCGCCATTCGGGTTGCCATCAGGCTCTGGTGCGCATCCCTGAGCGCAAGCTCTGTGACACCGATCGTTCTCTGCGTATCCACAAGGCAAGTATGTCTCACGGGCTAAGACGATTTGGACCCCCCTCCGGGTAAACGGCAGACGAGGAGCCGTGGGTACGCAGGGGGGTATCAGGGCAGGGGGTATCAGGCGGGAGAGGACCCGCCTGACGCGCAGCTGCCGCCGTGCAGGATGGGGTACTGCCGTCGGCGACGGGCCAGGCCGAAGGATCCCTGATTGCTCCGTCGTCGCGGCGCGGTTGTGGCGTGCCTCGGCAGCCCGGGAAGACACGGCTCGGCTTGCCACAGGCGGACTCACCGTGGCGATCCCGTCCGGTCACCTCGGCACAGACCCGCCCAGAGATCTGGCAGGCTCGGAGCTGCCGGCGCCCAGGCCCTGTCAGGGGTTGCCCTGTTGGTCGAGCCGACGGGTACGAAAGCTCTGTGGTCATCCTGGTGGGGGGCAACCTGCTCCTGGGGAGCATCTCCCGGGCGCTGCAGCAGGTGCGCCTGACCCACGACCACCTCGAGGTCACCGGCTCCGCGCGGATCTTCCAGGTGCCGTGGGAACGGCTGCACGGAGTACGCCGCTAGCCGGCCGCTGACCCTTGGAAAGGCTAGGCTGTGCCCGTGTACGTTACCGACGTTACCGACCCCGAGGTGGCGCCAGGACGAGGTCGCCGCACTGCTCGCGCCGGACGCCCCGCGGCTCATATGAGCGGGCCCAGCCGCACGAAACCCCCCGTCCGCCATGGTCGCTGACGTCGTCGTCGTCGGAGCAGGCCTTGCCGGGCTGCGCTGTGCGGTCCGGTTGACCGAGCTCGGCCGCGAGGTCATCGTCCTCGAGGTCTCCGATCGCGTTGGTGGTCGCGTGCGCACCGACGTCATCGACGGCTTCCTCTGCGACCGCGGCTTCCAGCTGCTCAACCCTGCCTATCCCGCGGTCCGACGCTGGGTCGATCTCGATGCGCTGGCGATGCAGTCCTTCGGCGCGGGGGTCATGGTGCGCAGGGATGACGGCCTGAGGATTGTCGCCGACCCGGTGCGCGAGCCGCGCCTGCTCCTGCAGACACTACGAAGCGGCTACCTGCGACCCCGTGAGCTCGCGGCCCTGCGCCGTTGGGCCGGGCGGGTGCTGGTGGACCCGCGAGGTGTGATGCGCCAGCCGGATACGACCCTTGCCGCGTCCTTCGACGCGGTCGGTCTGCGCGGGCGGATGCGCGATGAGATCCTTGAGCCTTTCCTGGCCGGGGTGCTCATTGACAGCCACGGCGCTTCATCGGCGAACTTTGCCAGGCTGCTCGTGCGGATGTTCGCTCTGGGGCGCCCGGGCCTGCCCGCCGGCGGCATGGGTGCCCTCCCCGCGCAGCTCGCGGCACGGCTGCCAGAGGTCCGGCTGGGTATGCCGGTCGAAGCAGTGACCGCTCATGGCGGGCACCGTGCCACGGTGGCCGCCGGCGGGTCGACCCTGCGGGCCCGCGCCGTTGTGGTGGCGACGGACCCGTTGACCGCGGCTCAGCTCACGACCCTGCCCGAGCCTGCGACGAAGGGGCTCGTGACCTGGTGGTTCGAAGCGCCGGAGGCTCCTTCTGCGCTCCCGCTCATCGCGGTTGACGGCCGACGCTCCGGTCCCCGTGCGCCCGGTCCTGTGTGGAACACCGCCGTCATCACCGCCGCCGCCCCCTCCTACGCCCCACCCGGGCGCCACCTCGTCGAAGCCACCTGCCTGCTCGACCGACCCGACGGCGACGCGCCCGAGGCCGAGGTGCTGTCACACGTCGCGGCGATCTACGGCTGCAGCACCGCGGGGTGGCGAACGATCATCCGGCACCGGGTACCTCATGCCCTGCCTGAGCTCCTGCCCCCGCTGCGAACCCGCAAGGATGTGTCCCTGGGTGACGGGCTGTTCGTCTGCGGGGACCACCGCGACACCTCCTCGATCCAGGGCGCCCTGGTCTCCGGCAACCGAACGGCGCAGGCCGTACACTCGGCCCTGGGCTGACCGAGCACCAGTCCTGGGTCGAGGTCTCGACTCTGTCGTCTCGGTCTGTCGTCTCGGTCTGTCGTCTCGGTCTGTCGTCTCAGGCTGTCGTCTAGGCCGCGGCCGCTGAGATCAGGCCAACCTCCAGCTGGCTACAGTCCCTGCCACACGGGCTTTGCGGCGTAGGTGCTGCGGAAGTAGTCAGCCAGCTGGAGCCGTCCCGCCGCCGCGCCGTCGACCAGCGCGGTCACGTGGGGATGATGCTGCAGGATCGTGGCGGGCCACATGGCGCTCACCGGACCCTCGACGAACTGGTGGACCGCATCGGCTTTGCCCCGACCGGTCGCGATCAGCACGATGTGGCGCGCCGCCATGATCGTGGCGAGCCCCTGGGTCAGGCAGTGCTGTGGCACCTGGTCGAGCTGTCCGCCGAAGAAGCGCGCGTTGTCTGCCCGGGTCTGCTCGGTGAGGGTCTTGATCCGGGTGCGCGAGGCGAGGGACGAGCCCGGCTCGTTGAACCCCACGTGCCCGTCGGTGCCGATCCCCAGGATCTGCAGGTCGACCCCGCCGGCCGCGACGATCGCGTCCTCGTAGGCCGCACACGCCGCGGGGAGGTCCCCCGCAAGGCCGTCAGGCCCCTGGACCGCGCCCGGCGAGAAGTCCACCCGCTCGGCGATCTCATGGTCGATCACGTTGCGGTAGCGCTGAGGATGCTCCGGCGGGAGGCCGACATACTCGTCGAGGGTGAACGCCCTAGCCCGGGCGAAGGAGAGCCCCTGCTCGTGATGGAGCCGGATCAGCTCCTCGTAGACCGGAAGCGGACTGGACCCGGTCGCCAGACCGAGCACCGCCTCGGGCCGGGAGCGCAACAATGCCTCGATCGCGCCTGCGGCGAGCCTTGCGAGCTCGTCGGGCGTTGCGATCACCACCTCCATGAGCCACCATCCTTTGCTGTTGCTGCGAATGCACCCTCTCGGGCGCGAAGGATGCCGAGGTCGACTGGCTCGGCGCCATACAGCTCAGAGGTGCACGAGCCTGCCGGCACGGCGCACCTCGATGATGCGCAGGTCCTGGTCGGTGACCAGGACATCGGCCCGGCGGCCGGTCTCCAGGGCTCCGACCCGGGGGTCACCGAGCACCGTGGCCGGCGTGGTGGCTGCGGACCGGACCGCGTCCACCAGCGGTACGCCGCCTGCCACCGTGGTGCGCAGGACGTCGAGCAGGTGAGCGGTGCCGCCCGCGATCGCACCACCGTGGGTGAGCCGGGCCACCCCCCCGGTCACGGTGACGTCCTGGGACCCGAGCCGGTAGGCGCCGTCGGCCATGCCGGCCGCGGCCATGGCATCGGTCACCAGAACGATGTTCGCGGGGCCCACCAGCTCGAAGACGCTGAGGACGAGCTCGGGTGCCAGGTGGGTGCCGTCGCCGATGAGCTCCACGACGAGGTCCCCGCGCCCGGCAGCCGCGAGAAGCTCGGGGATCGGGCCCGGGTCACGGTGGGTGAAGGGACGCATGCCGTTGAACAGGTGGGTGACCGTCGGGCGGGCCGAACGCCGGCCCGGGGAGTCGGCGAGCCGGGTACGGGCAGCCGCGACCACGACACTGGTCTGGGTCCAGCTCGCGTCCGTGTGGCCGAACGACGGCAGCGCGCCGGCAGCGACCAGGGCGTCGACCACGCCGCCGTCGCCGGCGATGCCGGCGACCTCGGGGGCGACCGTCATCGTGACCAGGTGGCCGCGGGCCGCCTCGGCGAGCTCGCGGACCAGGTCGGGGTCGGCTGCCTGGATGAGGTCGGGGTCCTGTGCGCCGCACCGGGTGGCCGACAGGAACGGCCCCTCGAGGTGGATGCCGGCCAGCTCGCCGGCCTCGGCCAGCTCGGCCAGCACCTCGACCCGCTGGCGGAGCGTGGCCGGGGCTGCCGTCACCAGGGAGGCGACCAGGCTCGTGGTGCCGTGGGCCAGGTGCTCGCGGACCGCGACCCGTGCCTCGTCCGGGGTGCTCGCGTCCGGGAAACCCGCGCCGCCGCCGCCGTGGTTGTGCAGGTCGACCAGCCCCGGGAGCAGGGTCACCGGGGTCTGTTCCCTGTCGGGCACGTCTGGCACGTCGGGCCAGCCCTGCCGTGCGGCATGGGCCGCGGGGCCGACCCAGGCGATCGTGTCACCCTGCAGGACGACGACGCCGTCCTCGATGACGGCCGTCGGGGTCACCACCTGGCCGCGCAGGTATGCCGTGGGCTGGTGCTCGGTCATCGTGGCGTGCTCCTTGTGATCGGGTCCGGGTCGACCTCGAAGGTGGCCGCCATGGTGTGGCTGCCTCCTGGCGCAAGCTGGATGGCGGCATCGCCGACGTTGCACACCTCCACGCAGACCATGGTCGTCCAGTCGTCATCGCCGAAGTCGGACAGGGCCAGCGCCTTGTCGATCCAGGGGTTCCACACCACCGTGGCCGCTGAGCCGTCCTTGCTGATCACGACGGATCTGCCCGCCTGGGCGTCATGGACCGCAGTCCGGGCCCGGGTGTCGAGATAGGTACGGTCCGTCTCGGATCTGAAACGCACCGGTCCGGGCTCGCCACGGACGGGTCCAGGCCCGGCGAGGCGATCATGGAACGCGGCCCCCTCCAGCCCGGAGACCTCCACGGCGCGGATGTCGCGAACCTCGAGGTAGGTGTGCAGCGCCTCCTCGAAGTTCACCGTCTCGTCGCTGAGGTTGGTGACCTGAAGCGCGAGCGAGAGGCGAGACCCGAACACCACCGTGTACACGGCCTCGAAGCGATGCGGCCAGGCCGAGACCCTGGTCTGATCGTCATCGGTCAGGCGCAGGCGCAGGGTGACGTCCTGGCCGTCATCCTCGGCCGCGACCAGAGACCACTCGGACAGCCGGGCAAAGCCGTGCGACGGTGCCCCCGGGTGCCCGGCCCGCGCGCCGAACCAGGGGAAGCAGATCGGCACCCCGCCACGAATCGCCGTGTCGTCAGCGAACCGGCTGGCCGACCCCAGCCAGAGCACCGGGCTGCCTCCGGCAGGGGTCCAGTCGGTGACGGTGGCCCCGTGCAGGTAGATCTCGCCCCTGGCTGCGGGTCCATTGACCTGCAGCACCGGGAGTCCTCCCCGGCCGGTGGTGAGGCTGACGCTGGAGGGAATGGCGATCATCGGGTTCCCATGCTTTCGACCGCGCCCGCGAGCGCGACCAGGTCGGGTGCTGTGGTGTGCGCACCAGCAGCGAGAAGCACGGCAGCCGGCTGGCTCGTGGTCATACCGATCACCTGGCCGATGCCGGCCCCGCGCGCCGAGGCGATGCCGGCCGGGGCGTCCTCGGCCGCGACCAGGTCGCCGGGGTGCAGGCCGAGCAGGGCCGCGCCGCGGCAGAACGGCTCAGGATCTGGCTTGCCCGTCAGGCAGTCTTCGGCCGTCACCATCATCGTCGCCTCCTGTCCCACGCCGAGCAGATCGAGGGTGGCGCACACCCACGCGCGACGCGCCGAGGTCACGACGGCGACCGGCAGGCCGGTCAGCCGGCAGGCGGCGAGGAGCCGTGCCGCACCCGCCACCGGGACGGGACGCACGGCGCTGGAACGCAGCGCGGCAAGGACGCCCTCGGTGAGCACCAGCGGATCCTCACCATCCCAGGGGCCGGGCAGGGTCGCGAAGACCTCGGCTGCGCGGCGCCCGGAGAACGCCTCGAGCACCTGGTCTTCGACGTGCCAGCCACGCCCCGCGAAGTACTGATGGTAGGCGCAGCGGTGCACTGCCTCGCTGTCCAGCAGGGTCCCGTCCAGATCGAGCAGCAGTCCGGCGCCGGGGCGGGCAAGCAGCGGGGGCGGCGGCTCGCGAGACTCCCGGCCGCTCCCGATCAGGCCCACACGAACACGGGCTCGCCCGCTCGCACGATCGTGCCCGGGGCGACCAGCGCGGTGATCGACTCCTTCGTGGCGCCGAGCGCGACCACCGGACAGATCGGTGAGCGACCGCCGGCCTCGACCTCGGCCGGGGTCCAGCTCACCACGACGTCGCCGATCTCGACACTGTCGCCCTCGGCCACGTGCAGCGTAAACCCCACGCCCCCAAGCTGGACGGTGTCGAGGCCGAGATGCACCAGCGCGCCGCGGACGCCGTCGGCGACGATCACATAGGCATGAGGGTGCAGCTTGACAATCTTGCCGGCGACGGGTGCGATCGCGGTGACCACGCCGTCCCGGCTCGGGTCGATCGCCAGACCTGGCCCGACGATCTCGCCGGCGAACACAGGATCGGGGACCCCTGACATTGCCAGGACGGTGCCGGCCACGGGGGCCAGCACGGTGAGCGGCAACGACATCAGCGAAGGTCTTCGATGTCCGAGGCGAGAGTGTCGGCCTCAACGCCGACGACGACCTGGACAACCTTGCCTGACCGGACCACACCGAACGCGCCGGTGGCCTTCAGAGCCGCCTCGTTGACCAGCGTGGGGTCGATGACCTCGACCCGCAGTCGGGTGATGCAGGGCTCGAGCTCGATGATGTTGGCGTCCCCGCCCAGCGCTGCCAGGATCTGCTCTGCCTTGCTCATGACATTCTCCTTGTTGACCGACGCCGGCCGGTTTGCCGGGCGCCAAGACTGTTCACAACGCTCGTCTGTTCACAACGCTCGTCTGTTCACAACGCTCGTCTGTTCACATCGCTCTTATGCTCACATCGCTCTTATGCTCACATCGCTCTTATGCTCACATCAGCTCTTCCAGATCGGTCGCGAGGGTGTCCACGCTGGGGCCGACCACGACCTGCACGACATGCCCCGAGATCATCACGCCGTGAGCGCCAGCCGCCCGAAGCGCGGGCACATCCACCAGGGACGGGTCGTGCACCTCGGAGCGCAGCCGCGTGGTGCACGGCTCGATCTCGATGATGTTTGCGACCCCGCCGAGGGCCGCAAGGAGGTTAGCCGCCTGATCCATCATGGGTGCCCGCTCCCGTTCATCGCCCGGCCCTCGGTGCCCGGCGGCCCGGCCTCAGTCTGCTCGCCCGCGCCCGGCTTCTGCTCGGCGACCTCGTCGCGCGGTGTCATCGCGCGCCTCGGGGCGCGCAGCGGGACCCACAGAACGTACCGGTCAGCCCGGTAGGACGACCGCGAGTAGGTGCAGGCGATCTCGCCCGCGAAGGTGCGCCGGGTCAGGCGCAGGACCGCCCGCCCGGTCCGAAGCCCGAGCAGCTCGCCGTCCTGGGCGTCGACCTCGGTGGCAGCCACGGTGTCCTCACCCCAGTCGGGCGCGAGCCCGCGCCGTCTCAGCTCGCCGTAGATGCTGTCGGGGGCGCCTCCCTCGAACAGACCTGGCGCTAAGCGGCACGGCAGCCAGGTCTGCTCGATCGCCATCGGCTCGCCATCGGCGTAGCGCACGCGGTGCAGGTAGAAGACCAGCTCGCCGGGCAGGAGCTCCAGGGCGTCCGCGATGTCGGAGGAGGCCGGGACCTCTTCTGCCACCAGCACCTTGGACGACGGCTCCATCCCGCGTCGGCGCATCTCCTCGCCGAACGAGGAGAGGCGGACCTCGAGGTCCATCTTGGTCGGGGCCACGAAAGTGCCGCGACCCTGTTCCCGCTCGAGGAGGCCGTCGACCACGAGGGCGTCCACGGCCTGGCGCACGGTCATCCGGGACACCCCGAACCGCTCGCACAGCAGTCGTTCGGAGGGTATGGCGTCGCCCGCCGCGAGTTCGTGGGTGACCAGCGATCGCAGGTAGTCACGGACCCGCATGTGCTTCAGCACCGGATGACGCATCCCTGTCCCGCCCCCGATCCCGCACTGCGTGTCAGATGCTGTGTGTCAAAACTTGTCTTGACACCGGAGGGGTCATTACATCATGGTTGGGACAACTGGTCCAGACAACTAGCGCACTTAGTCTAAAAGTCCGCGTCTCTGAACCGGTGCGCGCCGGAATCCCGGGTCGTTTGTCCGCACACAATGAGGAGTGCACCCAGCCATGACCGCCACCACCGTCCCGGAGACCCGCGAGAAGCGGGGGATCCCGGGTATGGCTCAGCTCCAGCGTGTAGGGCGCTCGCTGATGCTCCCCATCGCGTCCCTGCCCGCCGCCGCACTGCTGCTGCGGCTCGGCCAGGACGACATGCTCGGCAAGGATGGGCTCGCGGGCGCCTGGGGAGACTGGCTGCTGCCCGTCGCCGCCACGCTCGGGGCCGCAGGTGACGCCCTGTTCCACAACCTGCCGATGATCTTCGCGCTCGGCGTGGCGGTCGGCTACGCCCGCAAGTCCGACGGCTCCACCGCGCTGGCCGCCATGATCGGCTACCTGGTCTTCAAGGGAGTCACCGACGCACTGTCCCCGTACGTGCTCGACCTGCCGGCCAAGGGCGCTGACCAGGAGCTGATCAACTACGGCGTGCTCGGCGGCATCGTGATCGGCCTGACGGCCGCACTGCTGTACCAGAAGTACTACCGGATCAAGCTGCCCGCCTACCTGGCGTTCTTCGGCGGGCGCCGGTTCGTCCCGATCGTCACGGCGGGCGCAGCGATCATCATCGCCGTCATCGCCGCCCTCCTCTACCACTTCTTCGACGCCGGCCTGAACTCGGTCGCCACCTTCGTCTCCGGCTCCGCGGTGCTCGGTGGCTTCGTCTACGGCACCGCCAACCGCCTTCTCGTGCCGCTTGGCCTGCACCACCTGCTCAACTCCCCCCTGTGGTTCCAGATCGGGAACTTCACGGACTCCGCCGGAGTGGTCCAGCAGGGCGACATCCCGCGGTTCCTGCACGGCGACAAGACCGCCGGCACGTTCACCACCGGGTTCTTCCCGATCATGATGTTTGCCCTGCCTGGCGCGGCGCTGGCCATGGTGCACACCGCCAAGCCGTCCAAGCGCAAGGTCATCGGCGGCATCATGGGCTCAGCGGCCCTGGTCGCCTTCGTCACCGGCGTGACCGAGCCCCTCGAGTTCTCCTTCATGTTCGTCGCCTACCCCCTCTACGTGATCCACGCACTGCTGACCGGCACCTCCCTGGCCCTGGTGAATGCGCTGGGCATCCACGACGGCTTCGGCTTCTCGGCCGGCGCGATCGACTTCCTGCTGAACTTCCGGATCGCCCAGCAGCCCCTCCTGCTGCTCGTCGTCGGCGTTGGTTACGGCGTGCTGTACTACTTCCTGTTCCGCTTCGTGATCGTCAAGTGGAACCTGCACACCCCCGGCCGTGAGGCCGACGGAGAGACGGCCGACCTCAACAACGTCCTGGTCGACCAGCCTGACGACGACGTCGCGGTGGCGACCAGCACGACCAACGACACCAAGACCAAGACACCCGGGGAGCATCCGACGCCCACCTCCGTCGGATGACGGACGACCCCGGCCGAGACTCGCTCCCGGCCGGGGTCCATCGTCTTCTCCGCAAGACCCTTGGAAGCAAGACCATTGGAACGGCCCCGCTCAGATCGAGTGGGGCCGTTCTGCATCGGCGGCGGCCCGTTGCACCACGCGTTCGCAGGCCTCGTGCGTCAACAGGGCGTCTGTCGCGTCCAGCCGGCGGCCCTGCGCCACGGCGTCGAGGAAGTCCTCACACATCGCAGTGAAGCCGCGGAGAGCGGACGCAGACTCCCAGCCGTCGCGGCGGACGACTCGCTCCTGCCCGGCGAAGTCCACGATGTCGGCCAGGTCGGTGACCTGACGGCGGCGGCCGCCTCCGATCACGTCGAGAACCTCGTGGGACATCCCCGCCGTCCAGCTCATCACCCCGACAGCCAGGCGACCCTGGCCGGTGAACTGCACCGAGAGCCGGCGGCACCGGCCGTGCTCGTCGACGTTCGTGTCGATGACCAGGTCAGCCATGCCGGACGGGACCAGGAACCGCAGCGTATCGATCACGTGGATGAAGTCGTCGAAGACCATGTCCCGTGCCGATCCCGGCTGCTGGGACCGGTGCTTGTGCAGCGAGATCACGTCGCGGTCCGGCCAGTCCGCGAACTCCCGGTAGGCGGGTGCATACCGGCGGTTGAAGCCGACCATCAGGGAGACGCCCAGCTCGTCAGCCAGCGACACCAGACCGCGCGCCGTCGCGTAGTCGGTGGCCAGCGGCTTGTCGACCAGCACCGGCACGCCACTCCGGAGCAGGGCGGCGACGATCTCGGGATGCGTCTGCGACGAGGTGTGCACCATCGCTGCGTCCAGCCCGGAGCCGATCGCCTCCTGCACGGACGCGAACCGGTCCGGGATTCGCCGGGCATCCCCGACGCCGGACAACTTGCCAGGGCTCCTGGACACCAGCACCGGCGTCACCCCCGCCAGGGAGGTGACGACCGGCAGATATGCCTTGGTCGCGATGGAACCGAGCCCGATGATGCCCACCCGCATTGTGCCCAGCTCCTCTGGTTGCCGCCGCTTTCAGAAACCCTGGCAAGGGGATGCCTCAGGATCATCGCGGACTGACGCTGACGGGCCGCCTTCGCAGGCGGCCCGTCGACCGTCAGGCCGACAGCACAGGGTAGGACATCAGCACGGGGTAGTCCGTGTAGCCCTTCGCGCCGCCGCTGTAGAACGTGTCCATGTCGGGCTCGTTGAGCGGTGCGCCGGTCCGCAGCCGCTCGACCAGGTCAGGGTTGGCCAGGAAGCCGCGGCCGATGCAGAACAGGTCGGTGTCCCCGGAGTCGACTGTCTCCTGCGCGGTGGCAAGGTCAGAAGGCCCGGTGAAACCGGTGTTGAAGATGATCGTCCCGTCCCACTGCTTGCGGAGCTGCTCATGGAAGTCGGTGTCCGGGGTCTCCAGGATGTGCAGGTAGAGCAGGTCCAGCGGCTTCAGCCCGTCGAGCAGCGCGGCGTACGTCTGCTCCGTCTCGGTCTCGCTGGCGTCGTTGAAGGTGCCGGCCGGCGAGATCCGGATCCCGACCTTGTCGGCGCCGATGGCGCTGGCCACGGCCGTCGCCACCTCAACCACGAAGCGGGCGCGGTTCTGCGGGGACCCGCCATACTCGTCGGTGCGCTTGTTGCTGCCGTCGGCAAGGAACTGCTGCAGCAGGTAGCCGTTGGCGGCGTGCAGCTCGACCCCGTCAAGGCCGGCCAGGACGGCACGGCGCGCGGCGTCGACGAACTCGGCGACGACACCCGGCAGCTCAGCAGTCTCGAGGGCACGTGGCTCCTCGAAGGGCTTCATGCCCTGCTCGGTGTAGACCTCGCCGGCGGGCGTGACCGCTGAGGGCGCGACCGGACGCAGGCCGGTGATCGACTGGTGGCTGATCCGGCCGGCATGCATGAGCTGGGCGATGATCCGGCCTCCGCGAGCGTGCACCTCGTCGGCGACGAGGGTCCAGCCGGCGACCTGCTCGTCGGTGTGCAGACCCGGGGTGTGCGGGTAGCCCTGGCCCACCGCGCTGGGCTGGGTGCCCTCGCTGATGATGAGCCCTGCGGCGGCCCGCTGGGCGTAGTACTCGGCGGCGAGCTCCGTCGGAGCCTCACCAGCGCCCGCACGGTTGCGGGTCAGTGGCGCCATCACGAAGCGGTTGGCAAGCGTGAGGCTTCCAAGCTGGTACGGCGAAAAAAGGTCTGTCACTGTGGCTCCTCTGAGGTGGGCTGTCCCCAGTACAACGACCTGCCGGGGACAGGCTTCCTCAAAAGGAGTGTGAGCAATATCGCTTCGCTGCGATGTCGATGCCCTTCCGGCGCTCGAACTGCTGTTCCTCCGCCGGTGTGAGATGGCATCGAGGCGCCCACGGAGAGCTCGTCGCGCTGGTGAGGGGATCCGGGGCTCGCGGGCGGGAGTCAGATGCGCCGGCTGTCAGGACTCGCCGCATAGGCGGCGGCCAGGCCGTCGGTCTCCAGCCAGTCCAGGATCTGGTCCAGCGTCCACTCCGGCACCTCCAGCTGGGGCACATGGCCGACCCCCTCGGCGACCGCGAAACGCCACGTCGGATTGGCCGCCGCAGTGGCACGCGCCGAGCCGATGGGAATCAGCCGGTCCTGGTCACCGTGCAGCAACAGCACCGGAACCGCGATACCCCTGAGCTTCTCGGCGTGCTGCCTGCGCCGGGCCAGGACCCACATCAGCGAGCGTGCAGCCAGCAGAAGCTCGCCATCGACGTCCGGGTAGTCCCAGCGTTCCCGGGCCAGCGCGAGATGGTGCTCGACCACGTTGGCCGGCACCCTGGAGGAGTCGGCGCAGCACAGCCGCAGCACCGACAGCGCCTGCTGCTCAGCCGAGCGGGACGAGCGCCTCCGGGCCACCACGGTGCGCCCCACTGCGGGCACGGCATACAGCCCGAACATCACGGCCACCAGCGGATCGGGTCGCGAGCCGAGCCCGACCGGCAGGGCTGGGTCGATCAGCACCAGGCCGGCGACCGTCTCGGGGTGGGCCGAGGCCTGCAGGACCGAGATCAGCCCGCCCATCGAGTTCCCGACCAGGATGGCAGGCTCGGAGAACATCTCGGCCAGGAACCGGCGGAGGAGCTCCTGGTTCGCGTGCACGGAGGGGGACCGCCCGTTGCTACGGGTCCGGCCGAACCCCGCCAGGTCGAGCGCGAGCACGCGGCAGGTCTGCGACAGCGTCGGGGCCACCGCGGCCCAGTTGACCAGCGACCCGCCGAGCCCGTGCACGCAGACCAGCAGGGGGCCGTCCGCCGGGCCGCCATAGTCGACATAGTGAACAGGACCATCAAGATCAACCCACAAAGACGGCGGCATCCCGGGCTCCGGGCCCGGCAGCTCAACGGTCATCACGTTCCTCCTCGCCCTCCCGGGGTCGGCGGCCCCACTGCCGCATACCGCTCAGGTCAACACCCCTGCACGTGTCCGGCCGTGCTCCGCTGATCGCCCTACCCGCCATGGTCGCCAACGCAGATGAGCTTGACAAGACGATGGCGGCCGAACGCCACCGCGAGTGCCGGATCCCCCGTTCGGTACTCACCCGGTCCCCTGTTCGGTCAGCGCCATGTTCCCCGTTCGGTCAGACGTCCGATCCCCCTTCGGTCAGACGGTACCGGAAAAGGGCTGACAAGGCTGCAACGCGCTGAAACCGCTCTCGGCTGGGACAAATACTGAGAAAAGCCCCCACCGTCAGTGGCGGGGCACCCGCTGCGCCGCCAAGTCTCGCCGCCGCACCCGGGTATCGACTCTGTGGAACGTGCGGCGGGAGTGGATCACCCAAGTGCTGCGGGTGCACAGATCCAGGTGCTCCCTTGGGGTGAAGCCGTGGTCAAGTCTTGACCATACGGCCGGGAGAACGGTCCCGAACCCGACAGGTCATGTTCACAGGCGTCCGTCTGGAGCTCACCTATGACCGCTTCACCATCGATGACAACCCGCCCGGCCACCCGCCTGCTCATGACGCTGATGCTGGCCCTTGGCCTCAGCGGCGGCATCGCCGCCACGAGTGCCCCCCCGGCAGGAGCCGTGGTATCAGCGGCCACCGCCACAAGCGCCCTTTCGCAGGCAGTCTCCAAGCGGGGCTCCCCCTACCAGTACGGGGCGATGGGCCCGTACCGCTTTGACTGCTCCGGACTCACCAAATGGTCGTACGCGCGCGCTCGCAAGTACCTTCCGCGAACGGCGGCTCAGCAGTACAACGCCACGCAGCCCATATCGCCAGCCTCTCGCCGGCCGGGCGACCTGGTCTTCTTCATCAGCGGCGGCACGGTGGGTCACGTGGGCATCTATGCCGGCGCCAACAAGATGTGGCACTCACCCAGGACTGGAAGCTACGTCAAGCTGTCGACTATCTGGGCGTCCTTCCCCGCCGTCCGCTATGGCCGGGTCCGCTGACCGGTTCTGACAGCCTTTCCCCTTGCCGTCGAGGTTTACAGGACTATATGGTCTGTAAACCCCGACGTCAGGAGCCCGGCAGATGCCCAGCCGCATGGACGCACCCGGAACGACTCTGGCAGGATTGACGCGTCGGTGGAAGGACAGGAAGCGCTACCTGTGGCTGATCGCCCTGGTGATGCCGTCTCTTGCCTTCGTCGCGCTGGGCCTGCACGCGCTGACCGGCTGGGGCGTGTGGCTCTGGATAGGTCCGATCGTGATCCTCGGGCTCGTCCCGGCGATCGACCTGGTCACCGGCCTGGACCGCTCCAACCCGCCAGATGACCTGATCGCGGCCCTGGAGGGCGACAGGTACTACCGCTGGATCACCTACCTCTTCCTGCCGGTGCAGTATGCCGGGTTCGCCGCCGCCTTCTGGTTCCTGCGCCACGGCGACCTGAGCGTCGTTGACAAGGTGGGATTGACGCTCACCATCGGCTTCATCGGTGGCATCGGGATCAACACGGCCCACGAGCTCGGGCACAAGAAGGAGAGCCATGAACGATGGCTGTCCAAGATCGCCCTGGCCCAGAGCTTCTACGGCCACTTCTACATCGAGCACAACCGCGGCCATCACTCGCGGGTGGCCACGCCGCAGGACCCTGCGAGCAGCCGGGTCGGTGAGAGCTTCTACCGCTTCTGGCCGCGCACCGTGCTCGGCTCGTGCCGGAGTGCCTGGCGCCTGGAGAAGCGCCGCCTCGCCCGCCGCGGCCAGCACCCCTTCCGCATCGGCAACGACGTCCTGAACGCCTGGTTGATGTCAGTGGTCCTGTGGGGCGTGGTGCTCGCGTGGCTTGGTATCGGGGTCCTTCCGTATCTCGTGCTGCAGGCGGTCATCGCCTTCACCCTCCTGGAGGCGGTCAACTACCTGGAGCACTACGGGATGCTGCGCCAGCGCACCGGCGCTCCCGGCCACGAGCGCTACGAACGGGTCGCCCCCGGCCACAGCTGGAACTCCAACAACATCGCCACCAACGTGCTGCTCTACCACCTCCAGCGGCACAGCGACCACCACGCGAACCCCACCCGCCGCTACCAGGCGCTGCGCGACTACGAGGAGTCCCCCGTCCTGCCCACCGGGTACGCCGGGATGATCCTGCTGGCGCTCGTTCCCCGCGCGTGGCGCCGGGTCATGGACCAGCGCGTGCTCACCCACTTCCGCGGGGACATCAGCCTCGCGAACATCCAGCCAGCCCGCAGGGCCCATGTGCTGACGAGGTACCCCGCGCCCGCAGTCCCACCAAGCGCTCAAGCCCCCGGCCTGATCTCCGTCCTTGCCCGCGCGGGCGGCGAGAACGGCCCACACCCGGCCGGAGTTTGGGGCGCCCACGTCACCGGTGCCCGGTGCCCTGGCTGCGACTACGTGTACGACGAGAAAGCCGGTGATCCCCGCGAGGGGTTCCCGGCAGGCACATCGTGGTCGGCGGTGCCCGACACCTGGTGCTGCCCGGACTGCGGTGTGCGCGAGAAGGCCGACTTCATCGTCCCCGGGACCGCAGGTCGGTGGCCGGGACGGCGGTGAGCCGCCCCGGAGGCGGCCCGGCGGCAGGTCATGATGACGGGCCCGTTCGCCCCAGCCGACAGGCCCGGACACGGCGCCCCGTGGCAGCCTCCCCGGGACTGTCTACGATGACGCTCATGACGGCGGCAAGGGCGAGGGCGGCGATCGAGCCGGACCGGGTCAGCGCGCTTCAGCGCAGGATCGTCAGCGCCGCGGTTGACCTGACAACGCATTCGGGATGGTCGTCAGTGACGATGTCGCGTCTCGCGCAGATCGTCGGTGTCAGCCGACAGACGGTGTACAACGAGATCGGGTCCAAGCCCGTGCTGGCCGAAGCCATGGTCCTGGACGAGCTGGGACGGTTCCTCAGCATCGTGGAGCGAGCGTTCGACCGGCATCCCGGTGACCTCCTGGAGTCGGTCCACGTCGCGGTCCGGGGAGTGCTCGTGCTCACGAACGACAGCGCACTGCTGCGCGCGATCGTGGCCGCCACACACGGCGCGGACACCGAGCTGCTTCCCTCGCTCACCACCCGGTCACGGTCCCTGCTGACCGCTGCCAGAGCCGTCATGGCCGACCGCCTCACGGCGTTCGCCCTGCCCCTGGACCCGCGCCAGCTCAGCACGGCGATCGACATCATCGTCCGCGTCGTCCTTAGCCACGTCATGGCGCCGTCCGCGACTCCTGCAACCGCGGCCGCGGAGATCACCTGGCTTGCCGGCAGACTGCTTGACCCCGAGGCCACATCCGTGGCTCACACGGAGCGACCACGGTCAGGGAAGGCCCGATGAGCAGCGACGCCGACCGCCGGCAACGAATACTCGACGCGGCGGCGGACCTGTTCGAGGAGAACGGCTACAGCGGCACCAAGCTGCAGATGGTGGCCTCGCGTGCCGGGGTGACCGCGCACACGGTAACCCGGCTGTCCGGGGGCCGCGCACAGCTCTTCGGAGAGGTGCTCGCCGCCAAGCTGACCTCCCGGTCCTCCGACCGGATTGCCGCCGCGGCGGCCGACCCGATGGCAGAGCCACCGCTCGCGGTGCTGCTCGAGGCTGCAGCAGAGATCTTCGCCGCGCCCCGGCGCAGCTGGAACGTCCTTGAGCTCGAGGCCCTCACCCGGGCCCATCGGGACGACGAGATCCGGGCTCTGGAGTCTGCCCGGCTGGACAAGCGCTGGGCGAACGTCAAGGCAGTCACCGAGCAGACCCGGCGAGCCGGCGGTCTCGACGCCGACATCGACGACGCGGCCTTCGTCCACTTCGCCCTCGCCCTCTCCGTCGGCCTAGCAATGGTCGATCCGGTGGTGGATCAACAGCCGAGCCAGGAGCACTGGAACGCGCTGATGGCCCGGATCGGCTCCGCCTTCGCGCCGCCCGAGCTGCTCCTGGCCGACCAGCACGGGGCCCGCACCCCATGGCGGCTGCGCATCGACATACCAGACCATCCGGGCGGGCTGGCCCTGCTGGTCCGGGCGTTGAGCACGTTGCACGCGCACGTCGTGGCCACCTCGGTGCTGGCCTCCGGCGACGGCACCCGCACGATCGACCTGGCGGTGACGGTGCCGAAGAGGGTCAGTGCCGACACCCTCCTCTCCGCGGCCATGGCGGCGGGCAGCAACGGCCATGTGACGCAGGGCTCACCCGACGACGGTCTCGACCTGCCGACCCGGGTCCTGGACGGCGCCACGGAGCTCGTCACCAATCCCGGGTCGGCACCCCTGTCGGCTGCCACCCTGGTGGAGGCTGACAGTTTCGAGGTCACCAACGCGACAGAGGGCGAGGACGATGCCACCGATGTCCTCAGGCTGCAGTGGACGGCCGACCGGCACGTGGTGCTGCATCGAGCCTGGGCGCCGTTCGCCCCGGCTGAGAAGACCCGCGCCTCAGCACTGTTGCGCCTCGCGGCTGCCCTCTCCCGGATGGCTGGCGACGCAGACGCCCTCGGCTGGGTCGAACCGATCAAGAACGACGCCACCGTCTGGATCCGGCTGGCCCGCCCGGAGGACGCCGATGCGGTCGCGGCCATGCACGAGCGTTGCTCCGAACAGACCCGCTACCAGCGATACCTCACCGGCGTCGGCGAATGGCGCGACATCAGCCTTCGCCATCTCGCCGGCGGGCACCGGGGCGCGACGCTGGTGGTCATGAACGAGGAGGGCGCCATCGTCGGGCTGGGCAACGTGTTCCCGGATGTGCCCGAGGACAGCCACGTGGCCGAGCTGGCTGTCATCGTCGAGGACGGCTACCAGAACCGCGGCATCGGAACACGGCTGCTCCGGCACATGCTCGAGCTGGCCGAGCGAATCGGCTTCAAAGAGGTGGTCGCCTTCGTGCTGGCCCAGAACGACGACATGTTGCGAGTGCTCGAGGCGACCCCGCTGGTCTGGACCCGCGAGATCGAGGAGGCGGTGCTGACCATGCGAGCACCGTTGCCGGTCGTGGCGGCGGGGTCACTGTCCCCCGGTCGCCCGTCGCCGTCCCGGGCCACGGTGAAGGTTCGGCGAAGCAGGCCCGGACACTCGAACAGGAAGGCTTGACAATGGAATTCGCACCGTCCGCGAAGATGGATGAGGTGTGCGCCCGCATGTGGGCATTCATGCTGGAGGAGGTGTTCCCGGCCGAGCAGGAATACGCGCGATGGCGGGCGGACAACGACCCTCACGCGCATCCTCCGGTGCTGGAGCGGCTGAAGTCCTCGGCCAGGAAGCGCGACCTGTGGAACCTGTTCCTGCCCGAGATCTCAGGGTTGTCGAACCTTGAGTATGCGGCGGTCGCGGAGATCTCCGGATGGTCGCCGGTGATCGCCCCCGAGGCCATCAACTGCCAGGCGCCGGACACCGGCAACATGGAGACGCTGCACCTGTTCGGGACCCCGCAACAGAAGGCCCGGTGGCTCGATCCCCTGCTCTCGGGGGAGATCCGGTCGGCGTTCGCGATGACCGAGCCGGACGTCGCGTCCTCTGACGCGACGAACATCACCACCCAGATAGTCCCCGATGGCGACAGCTATGTGATCAACGGCCGCAAGTGGTGGATCAGCGGGGCCGCCGACCAGCGTTGCCAGGTGTTCATCGTCATGGGCAAGACCGACCCGGGCGCGCAGACACATCGGCAGCAGTCGATGATCCTGGTCCCTCGGGATGCCCCGGGGGTGAGCATCGAGCGACAGCTGCCGGTCTTCGGGTACCAGGACCAGCACGGACACTCCGAGATCGTGTTCCGCGACGTCCGGGTCCCAGCGTCGAACATGCTGGCCGGCGAGGGGGACGGGTTCATGATCGCCCAGGCTCGTCTGGGCCCGGGGCGGATCCACCATGCGATGCGTGCCATCGGGATGGCCGAACGCGCCCTGGGCCTGATGGTGGACCGGGCTAAGTCGCGGGTGGCCTTCGGCAAGCACCTGTCCGACCAGGGCACGGTGCAGGAGATGATCGCCCAGTCCCGGATCGACATCGACCAGGCCCGGCTGCTGGTGTACAAGACGGCCTGGCTGATCGACACCTACGGCTCTAGGGGAGCTCGCACCGAGATCGCGGCGATCAAGGTCGCTGCCCCGGCGATGGCCATCGCGGTGATCGACCGGGCGATCGAGGTCTTCGGCGGCATGGGGATCAGCGATGACACCCCACTGGCCTACTTCTATGTCTGGGCCAGAAGCCTGCGCATCGCCGACGGTCCCGACGCCGTCCATCGCAGATCCATCGCCCGCGAAGAGCTCAGGCGCGAGCGTCCGTTTGTAGGCTGACGCATGCATGGCCTGGCGAGCTGCCGGGCCTGACGAAGCTGACGTGCACCGCGAAACCGACGTGCAGGTCCTGGCCCGAGAGGAACCACCCGTGTCCGAAGCAGTCAGCCTCACCCCGGTCCGTCGCTCCCACCGGACCGGGGTGATCCTGTGAAAGCCTGGCGGGTGTCCCGGCTCGGCGAGCCGCGGGACGTCATGACCCTGGAGGAGATCGCCGAGCCGCAGCCCGCCGCTGGTCAGCTCCAGGTCCGCGTCCTCGGCGCGGCGGCCAACTTCCCCGACGCGCTGATGTGTCGTGGGCTCTACCAGGTGAGACCGCCGCTGCCGTTCACCCCCGGCGTCGAGCTGTGCGGCGAGGTCGCCACCCTCGGGCCGGGAACCGTTGGGTTCGCTGTGGGCGACCGGGTCATCGGTGCCTCGGCGCTGCCCGCCGGCGGCTTCGCCGAGCTGGCCCTGATGGACACGGCCACCACCTTCCCTGCCCCGGGAGCGCTCGACGACGCGCAGGCCGCGGCGTTCTACATCGGCTACCAGACCGGCTGGTTCGGCCTGCACCGCCGGGCCCGTCTGCAGCCAGGGGAGACGCTGCTCGTGCACGCGGCCGCCGGCGGGGTCGGCAGCGCCGCGGTCCAGCTCGGCAAGTCCGCCGGCGCTCGTGTCATCGGGGTGGTCGGCGGGCCCGCAAAGGTCGAGGTGGCAAGCAGGCTGGGCGCCGACGTCGTGGTGGACCGGCATACCGAGGACTTCGTCGAGGTGGTCAAGGAGGTCACCGGCGGCCGTGGTGCCGACGTGGTGTACGACCCGGTCGGCGGGGACTCCTACCAGCGCTCGACAAAGTGCGTCGCCTTCGAGGGCCGGATCCTGGTGGTGGGCTTCGCGGGCGGCGAGATCCAGTCGGCCGCGCTGAACCACGCCCTGGTCAAGAACTACTCGATCGTGGGCCTGCACTGGGGCCTCTACAACACCCAGAACCCTGAGCTGGTGCGGGTCTGCCACGACGAGCTGTCCAAGCTGGCAGCCGACGGGGTGGTCAAGCCCCTGGTCAGCGAGCGGATCGCCCTTGAGGCGGCCGCGGACGGGTTGCAGCGGCTCGCCGACGGGACCACCGTGGGCAGGGTCGTCTTCGTCCCCTGACGGGCGCGGCGGCCGAGGTCACTTGTAGGCGGCAAGGAGCGCCTTCACCGCGACCTTCGGATCGCGCAGGCCCTGGTAGATCGGCGGGATGAGCCGCTCGACCCCGAAGAACTCGTACACCGCGTGCATGGCCCCGTGGATCGAGTACTCCACGGTGAACACGACGTCCCCAGGGAGCTCGGTGAACTGGCCGAGGAAGGCGAAGTTCTGGGCGCCGTCCGGGATGACCTTCGGACGGTCCTGCGGGACGCGACGGCTGAACAGAGCCGATGCGTACGGCATCATCACGGTGGTGACATCGGTGGTGGCGAGCACCTCGTCCAGGATGTCCTCGAAGCCGAGCTGGTGGACCAGCTCGGTCAGGATCTCCCGGCCGGTCGCCTGCGACATCTTCTTCTGGACGTAGTCGCCCTCGTTGTCGATCTCGAAGCCGTAGCCCCACAGCGTGTTGGTGTTCTCCTGCTGCTGGGGGAAGTGCGGCTGGGCCGGCACGACCATCGAGAGGTGCCAGCCCGACTCGATCCAGGTGGTCAGTGCGCCGGTGCCCGGCTCGTTGCCGGTGTACTCGATGATGCGGTTGAGCAGCGTGTCACCATGCATCGTGAGGGTGAACGACTCCCACTTGTTCTCGTCGATGTTGCCGTAGAAGGTGTTGGGGCGCCCGAAGTCCGGAGCCTTCTTCGCCAGCTCCTCCCACAGCGACCAGCCGTGGTCCACCCGGTCCCGGACCAGTAGCGGCACGGTGTCGTTGCCCCCGTAGGTGGTGTCGGCGGTGATGGACCCGATGGTGATGAAGGTGAAGTCGTTCCTGCCGAGCTTGATCGTCGAGGCGCCGGCGGTGGCGTCCTCGACATACAGGCGGGTGGCGCGCCGCGGCTCCCCCGGCCCGGCGAAGTCGACATCGGTGACCCGGGTGCCGAAACGGACGTCGACGCCCTGGTCCACCAGCCATCGCTGCAGCGGCACGATCATCGAGTCGTACTGGTTGTACTTCGTCCGGCAAATCCCGGAGAGCGAGTAGATGCGGTCGAACTCCTGGACGAACCGCAGGAAGTAGCGCCGCAGCTCGGCGGCCGAGTGCCACTTCTGGAACGCGAAGGTGGTCCGCCACATCTGCCAGAAGCTGGTCGTCAGGAAGTGCTCGCTGAACATCTCGTCAATACGGCGCGCCCCCAGCATCTCCTCACTCAGGGCCAGCACGCGGGTCATCTCGAACCGGTCACGGGTGTTCAGCCCGTACTGCGTGGGGTCGAGGATCTGGTGCTGCCCGTCGACCAGGCGCGCGTGTGCGTGGGTCTTGATGACGGAGTTGAAGTCGAGGATCTCCTGGCGGACGGTCACCTCCGGGTCCTCCAGCGACGGGATCGTCGAGAAGAGGTCCCAGGTGCTCTGGTAGGCCTCGTCCTCAAACATCCGGCCACCGCGGGTCACCAGGACGTCGTGGCCAGTGTCATGGACAAGGGGCGAGTTTGACCCGTCCATCGACCCTCCGGTGATCTGGAGCTCTTCGAGGATGTGGATGTTCTCGCCGGGCACCCCGGCATCGCGGATGGCGAAGGCGGCGGTCGCCATACCGGCGATGCCTCCACCCACGATCCACAGGTGTGCCTGCTTCGGGTCAATGGTCATGGTCGTTCCTCTCCATCGGTGGTGCGTGCTGTATGCCGGGCAGCCGGGCGGCCGCTCAGAAGGCGGCCTGGAGTGCCCTTACCAGGACCTTCGGGTCATGCAGGCCCTGGAAGATCGGCGGGATCTCCCGTTCGACGCCGAAGAGCTCGTACACCGCGTGCATGGCCCCGTGGATCGAGTACTCCACTGTGAACACGACGTCGCCGGGAAGCTCGGTGAACTGCCCGAGGAACGCGAAGTTCTGCGCGCGGTCGGGAATTACCGCAGGGCGGTCCCCCGGAACGCGCCGGGCGAACAGCGCGGACGCGTACGGCATCATCGAGGTCGTGACGTCGGTCGTGGCGATCACCTCCTGCAGGATGTCCTCGAAGCCGAGCTGGTGGATGAGCTCGGTGAGGATCTCGGTGCCGGTCGCCTGCGACATCTTCTTCTGCACGTAGTCGCCCTCGTTGTCGATCTCCAGCCCCCAGCCCCACATCGTGTAGGTGCCCTCGGGCTGACCGGCGAAGTGCGGCTGGCCCACCACGACCGCCGACAGGTACCAGGGCGAGTCGACCAGCGTCGTCATGGCACCGGTGCCCAGCTCGTTGCCGGTGTACTCGACCCAGCGCTTGAGCAGCGTGTCGCTGTGCATCGTGAGCGTGAACGACTCCCACTTGCTCTCGTCGACGTTGCCGCAGAAGGTGTTGGGGCGCCCGAAGTCGGGAGCCTTCTTGGCCAGCTCCTCCCACAGCGACCAGCCGCCGTCCACCCGGTCCCGGACCAGCGGCGGCACGGTGTCGTTGCCGCCGTAGGTGGTGTCGGCCACGATGGACCCGATGGTGAGAAAGGCGAGGTCGCTGCGGCCGAGGTCGATCGTCGAGCTGCCGGCCGCGTCCTGCACGTGCAGGCAGGTGGCGCGCCGCCGCCGGGGGGAGCTCGTGAAGTCGACATCGGTGACGCGCGTGCCGAAGCGGACGTCGACGCCCGCAGCCACCAGCCATCGCTGCAGCGGCACGATCATCGAGTCGTACTGGTTGTACCTGGTCCGCCGGACCCCGGACAGCGTGTCGAGGTTGTCGAACTCCTGGATGAAGCGCAGGAAGTAGCGGCGAAGCTCGGCTGCGGAGTTCCACTTCTGGAACGCGAACGTGGTGCGCCACATGTGCCAGAAGCTGGTCTGCAGGAAGTGCGCGCTGAAGAGGTCTTCGATGCGGCGTGCCCCGAGGGACTTCTCGCTGAGCGCGAGCATGCGCGTGATCTCTAGCCGGTCGCGCGCGTTCAGGCCGTAGTCGGTGGCGTCCAGGATGCGGTGCCGGCCATCGGCCAGCCGGGTGTTGCCATGGGTCTGGTACTTGTCGTTCCAGTCCAGCATCTCCTGCCGGACGGTGACCTCCGGGTCCTGCAGCGAGGGGATCGTGGAGAACAGGTCCCAGGTGGTCTGGTACACCTCGTCGCAGAACATCCGGGCGCCGCGCGTCACCATAGCGCCACGAACTGCGGGTGAGGCCACCGCATCCATGGCGCCGCCGACGTGCCCCAGCTCCTCGAGGATGTGGATGTTCTCACCGGGCACCCCGGCGTCCCGGATGGCGAAGGCTGCGGTCGCCATACCGGCGATCCCTCCACCCACGATCCACAGGTGCGCCTGTCTCGGGTCGATGGTCATGGCTGTTCCTCTCGTTCTGGTACCGCGGTACAATCAGACTATGCTCATTTCGGAGCGTAGTCCGTATGTTAGATTTCATGCAAGTCAGGCAGGAATCGCTCGAACACGAGCCCGGCCACCCGTTCGAAAGGAGCACCCGTGACACCCACGCAGGCCCCGCGAGTGCTGGCCACGGTTGGCCGGCGGGCCCGCAACAAGGCCGACAAGCAGCAAAGGATCTTCGAAGCGGCCTCCGAGCTGTTCACCGGGCTGGGCTACTCGGCGGTGACCACGCAGATGGTCGCGGACCGCGCGGACGTCGGAACGGGCACGCTGTTCCGCTATGCCAGCTCCAAGGCAGAGCTGCTGATGATGGTGATGAACGAGCAGATGCGGCTCGACACCCGCGAGGGCATCGCCGCCGCCTCATCCGGCGCCTCGCCGACCGAGGCGATCATGGCGCTGCTGGCCCCCCAGATCCACCTGCCCCTGGAGTTCCCGGAGAACACCGCCGTGTACCAGCGGGAGATCCTCTTCGGCACCGAGCAGGGGCAGTACCGCACCGAGGCGCTCGCCCGGATCTCCGAGCTCGAGGACGCGATCGGCGACATCCTGAGCCGGTTCACCCGCACGCACCGGGTCAGGGCCGGGGTCGACCTCCGCGGCGCGGGGCGAACCACCTTCGCCACGCTGCACATGGAGCTGCTCCGGGTCACCTTCGGGCGCGAAGACCCCGCGACACTGACGGCGACCCTGCGCTCCCACGTCGACGTCCTGCTGTATGGCGTGCTCGCCCCTGCGTGAGACCCCTCACCGTCCGCCGGAGAAGAGGTCCCGCAGTGACTCCCGGCGGGCCAGGTGACACAGCGCGGCCTGCGTCGCACCCCTGTCACTGCCCTGCAGCCCGGTCGGCTGCTACGTTTCCGGCAACACACTCGTGAGGGAAACAACAGACTCGTGAGGAGGACAGGTATGCCCCTTCGCCTGGTCGCGATCGGCGACAGCACCGTCGAAGGCATCGAGGACCCCGGCCCTGGCGGGGTCTATATCGGGTGGGCCGATCGTCTCGCGGGCCACCTGGACGCCGTCCATCCGGGCCTGCTCTATGCGAACCTCGCGGTGCGTGGGCGAACGGCGCGCGAGGTGTGCAGGACACAGCTTCAGCCGGCGCTGGCCCTGGTGCCGGACCTCGCCGTGGTGGTGGCCGGGGTCAACGACCTGCTGCAGCCTAGGTTCGACCGTGCGGCGCTGCGGGGGGACCTGTTCGCCATGCACGCCGGGCTGGCCGCGACCGGCGCCCAGGTCCTCACGTTCACCATGCCGGACATGTCGCGCGTCGCGCCGCTCACGGTCGTGCTGCGCGGGCGGCTGCAGTTCCTGAACTCGGTCACCCTCGAGTGTGGCGAGCGCTACGGCTCCCTCGTGGTCGACCTGGCAGCGACCCCCGCGGCCGGCCATCCGGCGCTCTGGCACAGCGACCGGCTGCACGCCAACAGCGAGGGTCACCGCCGTATCGCCGCGGCGCTGGCCGAGGCGATCGGGTATGACGTGGAGGACTGGAGGGCCGAGCCGCCTCCGGCACCGGCGCTCAGCCATCTGCGCGCAGCCCTGGGCGAGGCCGCCTGGGCGGGCTCGCACCTGCTCCCCTGGGCCTGGGAGCACCTGCGCGGACACTCCTCCGGGGACGGCCTGACCTGCAAGCGCCCGGAGCTCCTGCCGGTGACCTGACGGGCACGGATCGGCCCGTCCCGCCGAGCCGTCCCCCTCACGCCCTATGCGCCGGGCGCCCGGCAGCAGCCCGCCGTGGACCTGACCTTGGTGATCAGTACGCCTAGGCCGAGAGGCGGATCACCAGCTCGGGGGCGAAGATGACGGGCGCGGGGCCGATCTTCTTACCCGCGAGAAGGTCGATGAGGATCTCACCGGCCGCGCGAGCCATCGCGACCACGGGGTTGACGATGGTGGTCAGCGCGGGTGACGTGGTGGCCGCGGCGCCCAGGTTGTCGTAGCCGACCACCGCGACGTCGTCCGGCACGAGGCGCCCGGCCCCGGCCAGCACCGACAGGGCCCCGACCGCCATCAGGTCGGACGCGACGAAGAGGGCGTCGATGTCGGGGTGCTCGGCGAGCAGTCGTGTCGCCGCGTCCTCGCCGCCGGCCCTGGTGAAGTCCGCGTACGCGACCGCGTCGGTTGCCAACCCGGCCTCGTCCAGCGCGGCGGCCCACCCGGCCAGCCGGTCCAGGCCCGCCGACATGTCCTGCGGTCCGGCGATCGTGCCGATCCGGCGACGACCGAGGCGCAGCAGGTGCTCGGCGGCCATCCGCCCGCCGCCGGTGTTGTCGAGGTCGACGTACCAGACCTGGTGGCCGTCGCTGAACGGCCGTCCGACGTACACGGCGGGCAGGCCCGATCGGTGCAGCTCGTCGGCGAGGACGTCGTCGCGGTGGTGTGAGACGACGGCGCCGTCCAGGTGCCCGCCCCATCCCTGAGTAGTCGTCGTGAGCGATCATCCTGAGTGATCGTCCCATGTGGTCCCGTCAGCCGCGGGCGGGCACCGTGTTGCTGCCGGCCACCCCGGCGTACCAGAGGGCACTGGCTTTGGCCGTCCGCACCTGGGTGTCGAAGTCCACCCGTACGATACCGAAACGCTGGTGGTAGCCCCAGGCCCACTCGTAGTTGTCCAGCAGCGACCAGGCGAAGTAGCCACGCACGTCGGCGCCGCGGGAGATCGCCTCGTGCACCGCCCTCAGGTGGCTGTCGAAGAAGTCCCGGCGCTCATCGTCCGCCACGAACCCG
>JACMPC010000015.1 GCA_014377705.1 Dermatophilaceae bacterium | reverse complement strand
GTGTGGAGCGGGTGACGGGAATCGAACCCGCACTGTCAGCTTGGGAAGCTGATGTTCTACCATTGAACTACACCCGCGAGCGCGCTGACCGGCATACATCCGAGGCGCGGTGGGAAGTCTAACCGTACGCGGGCGGAGCGGCGCAGCCCACCTCAAAGAGTCGACCGGGTAGCGTGTCGGAGTGCTCCTTTCAGACCGTGACATCAGGGCCGAGATCGACAACGGACGGGTGCGCCTCGAGCCGTATGACGCGGAGATGGTCCAGCCGTCCAGCATCGACGTGCGCCTGGACAAGTACTTCCGGCTGTTCGACAACCACAAGTACCCTTTCATCGACCCCGCGCAGGACCAGCCGGAGCTCACCCACCTGATTGAGGTCGAGCACGACGAGCCGTTCATCCTGCATCCCGGCGAGTTCGTGCTGGGCTCCAGCTTTGAGATCGTGACGCTCCCCGACGATCTTGCCGCCCGGCTGGAGGGCAAGTCCTCCCTCGGCCGGCTCGGCCTTGTCACACACTCCACGGCCGGTTTCGTCGACCCCGGGTTCAGCGGGCACGTGACGCTCGAGCTGTCGAATGCCGCAACCCTGCCGATCAAGCTGTGGCCGGGGATGAAGGTCGGTCAGCTCTGCTTCTTCCGGCTGTCCAGCCCGGCCGAGAACCCCTATGGCAGCGCAAAGTACGGCTCGCGATACCAGGGCCAGCGAGGGCCGACAGCGAGCCGCTCGTTCAAGAACTTCCATCGGACCGACGTCTAGCCACCAGGTCCCAGGTCAGTGGCGTATTTTGAAGCTCATGTCCCATGAACCCAGGTTGCGCTTCACCGTGCCTGGCGCGCAGCCTGAAGCCGTCGTGCTGCTTCTGCATGGCGGCGAGCCGCACCAGTTCGCCCGTGTCCGACCGTTCGACGTCTCGGTCCTGCGCATGATTCCCTTCGGTCGTAGCGTGATCCGGGCTGGCGGCGGGCGCATCGCCGTGGCAACTCTCCGGTATGCCGTGCGTGGCTGGAACGGCGACCAGGAGTCCCCGCTGCGAGATGCACGGTGGGCTATCGACCGGATCGCGGAGCGTTTCGGGGATCTTCCGGTCGGCCTGATCGGGCATTCTATGGGCGGTCGGGTGGCGCTGCGGGTCGGTGACTATGCGGGAGTGTGCAGCGTGGCGGCCCTGGCGCCGTGGCTGCCCCCCGGTGAGCTAATCCCGCCGATGGTGGGCCGAACGGTGCTCCTGGCACACGGAACCGCGGACACCAGGACTGACCCGCAGGAGACCTCCAAGCTCGCCGAAAGGTTCGGGGTGCAGGGCGTCGACGTCAAGCTGGTGAAGTTCCCCGGGGCTCGCCACTCCATGCTGTTTCCGGCCAGACCGTGGCATGACCTGGTTGCCGGCTTCATGATCAGGTCATTGCTGGCACCACTGCCGGAGGGACCAACAGCCCCGCCGAGCCGCTGATCAGACTCGACATCTGAATCTGCCCCGATAGGTTTGTGGGCATGATCCGGTTCGAGGCGGTCTCAAAACACTTTCCGGATGGCACCAAGGCAGTGGATGGGCTGACGTTCCGGGCTCCGACCGGCCAGATCACGGTGCTGGTCGGGCCGTCCGGATGCGGCAAGACGACGTCGCTGCGGATGATCAACCGGATGATCCAGCCCACCAGCGGCCGGATCCTGATTGACGGCCGGGACACCTCGACGATGGACGAGACCGAGCTGCGGCGGGGAATCGGCTACGTCATCCAGCATGCCGGCCTCTTCCCGCACCGCACCATCGTCGCCAACATCGCCACGGTTCCGATCCTGCTCGGCTGGAACAAGCGCAAGGCCAGAGCCCGGGCCTTCGAGCTGCTCGAGCGGGTGGGCCTGCCGGCCAGCTTCGCCAAGCGCTACCCCGCCCAGCTGTCCGGTGGTGAGCAGCAACGCGTCGGGGTGGCCCGGGCGCTGGCGGCCGACCCGCCGGTCATGCTCATGGACGAGCCCTTCAGTGCCGTGGATCCTGTCGTGCGCGAGCAGCTCCAGGACGAGTTCCTGCGCCTGCAGGGCGATCTCGGCAAGACCATCGTCTTTGTCACCCACGACATCGACGAGGCCATCAAGCTGGGGGACCAGGTCGCCGTCCTGCGGACCGGCGGACACCTCGCCCAGCTCGCCGACCCGGCATACCTGCTTGCCCATCCGGTCGACGACTTCGTGGCCGATTTTGTCGGCAAGGACCGCGGGTATCGCGCGTTGAGCTTCCAGGCGTCACCGCACTTCGCGCTCGCCCAGGAGCGGACGGTGCCGCTCGGTGCCACTCCCGCGCAGGCTGCCGGTGCCGCGCGCGGCGGGTGGATCCTGGTCGTCGACGAGGGTCGGCGCCCTCTGGGCTGGATCGAGCCGGATCGGCTCACAGGCCCGATCCAGCCCGAGATGCTGGCCCGCGGCGGCACCGTCGCCACCGTCGGGGGCCCGCTGCGCAATGTGCTTGATGCTGCCTTGTCCTCACCGAGCCGGCGCGGAGTCGTCGTGGACGACCAGGGTGTGGTGCTGGGCACTCTCCGTGCTCATGAGGTCCTGGCCGAGATCGAGGACCGAGCGCGCCCAGAGCTTCAGGACGAGGCTGTTCCGCCGGCCGGGGGCGACCGGCCGGATGAGGAATCCCAGCAGGGTGAAGAATCCCAGCAGGGCCAGAGTGGCCGACCAAACGGGGGAGCCCGGCGGGTCGACAGCGCAGGATCGGCCGACAGCGCCCAGCCGAGCGAGGAGTCCCCGGCGTGACCTGGCTCCCGGACCATCTCGGCGAGGTGCTGTCCCTGACAGTCCGGCACACCTACCTGGCCGGAGTACCGCTGATCCTGGGGCTGCTCATCGCCCTGCCGCTCGGCTGGCTCGCGCGGCGATACAGGGGGCTCTACCCGATCCTGATCATCGGCACCGGGCTGCTCTACACGATCCCGTCCCTGGCGCTGTTCATCATGCTGCCGCTGCTGCTCGGCACCAAGATCCTCGACCCGGCCAACGTGGTCATCGCGATGACCATCTATACCATCGCGCTGCTGGTGCGCACCGTCGCCGACGGCCTCGGCTCGGTGCCCGACGCGGTCAACCAGTCCGCGACCGCCATGGGCTATAGGCGGGGCCGCCGCTTCCTGTCCGTCGAGCTGCCGCTGGCGGTGCCGGTCATCTCCGCGGGTCTGCGGGTGGCCGCGGTAAGCAACGTGAGCATCGTGAGCGTGGCCACCCTCATCGGAGTCCAGCAGCTCGGGTCGCTGTTCACCGACGGGTTCAACCGGGCCTTCATGGAGCCGATCATCGTGGGCGTCGTCGCGTGCGTGCTGCTGGCGCTGGTCTTCGACGGCGTGATCCTGGGGGCCACCCGGCTGGCCACACCCTGGCAGCGCGCCGGGAAGGCGCCGTCATGATCAACCGCATCCTGGCCTGGCTGACCGATGGCGCCCACTGGCAAGGTGACGACGGCATCACGCGCCGGCTGGTCGAGCACGTGGGGTACTCGCTGACGGCTGTACTCATCGCCGCCTTGATCGCAGTTCCCCTCGGCCTGTACATCGGGCACACGGGACGCGGACGGGTCTTCGTCGTCAACATCGCCGGTGCCGCCCGGTCTGTCCCGTCCCTGGGCCTGCTGTTCCTGGCGATCCTGTGGCTCGGGCCCAAGCTCAGCGGCGACATCGCCTTCCTCGTGCCCGCCGGTCTGGTCTTGGTCGTGCTCGCGATCCCGCCAATCCTGTCCGGCGCCTACGCGGGAGTCGAGGGGGTGGATCCGGATGCCCGCGATGCGGCCAGGGGAATGGGTATGCGCGGCACGCAGGTCCTGCGCAACGTCGAGTTCCCCTGTGCCCTGCCGCTGATCATGTCCGGTATCCGGTCAGCGACGTTGCAGGTCATCGCCACCGCGACCATCGCCGCGGTCGTGGGACTTGGCGGCCTTGGCCGGTTCCTGATCGACGGACTGGCCGTGCGGGATACCCCACAGACCGCCTCGGGGGCCGTTCTTGTCGCTGTTCTGGCCATGATCGTGGACCTGATCCTGGCTCTGGCCCAGCGTTATCTGGTCTCCCGAGGCCTGACCGGAAGATATGTGACCGTGCCGACGTTTGACGCCGGTGACGTGTCACCTCCAGCTCCCACTCTGCAGCACAGCGCCTGAGCAGTACCTGCCTCACAGAACAGCTTTAGATCGAGCACGGCTTCCGACTACACGCAGCTTCCGACTACACGCAGGTTCTGACTACATGCAGCTTTGGATCTAACGCAGCGCCTGGACCTCCAACGAAAGAGACCATGATGAAACGCACCAAGATCGCCTTCGCCATGACTGCTGTTGCAACCGTCCTCAGCGTCTCAGCCTGTGGCTCCGGCTCCAGCGACCCGCTCGCGGCGGGCAGCACCCCGGCCGCGAAAGCTGACGCCGGAACTATCGTGGTCGGGTCGGCCAACTTCCCCGAGAACGCACTGCTTGCCGAGATATACGCCGGCGCCCTGAGTGCCAAAGGCGTCAAGGTCGACAAGAAGCTCAACATCGGCAGCCGGGAGACGTACATCCCGGCGCTCAAGGACGGCTCCATCGACCTGATCCCGGAGTACACCGGCGTCCTCGCGCAGTTCTTCAACCCGAAGGTTTCCGCCACGGACGCCGCTGGTGTCTATGCCGAGCTCAAGGCTGCGGTCCCCTCGACGCTGACGGTGCTGGACAAGTCCGCGGCCGAGGACAAGGATGCCGTGGTCGTGACCAAGGAGACCGCGGCCAAGCTCAAGGTGAAGTCCATCGCCGACCTGGGGCCGCAGGCGAAGAACCTCACCCTTGGCGGACCACCCGAGTGGAAGACCCGCCCGACCGGTGTGCCCGGCCTGAAGAAGGTCTACAACCTGGACTTCAAGACCTTCCGCCCGCTTGACGCCGGCGGCCCGCTGTCGGTGCAGGCGCTGAAGAACGGTCAGGTCGACGCGGTCAACCTCTTCACCACGGACCCGTCAGTCGCCGCGAACGGCTTCGTCATCCTGGACGACCCGAAAAGCCTCTTCGCGGCGCAGAACGTCGTCCCGCTGATCACCAAGACGAAGGTCAACCCCACAATCTCGGCGACATTGAACTCAATCTCCGCCAAGCTCGACACCGAGACCCTGGGCCAGCTGGTCAAGCAGGTAGTCGTAGACAAGAAGGACGCCAGCGCCGTGGCCGAGGAGTTCCTAGCCAAAAACAACCTCAACTGACAAACCTAGGGATCGTGCGCGAGTTTCCATGCCAAACCTAGGGACCGTGCAGGAACCAGATCCGCAAACCTAGGGACCGTGCGCGAGTTTCGTTGCCAAACCTAGGGATCGTGCATCTGTCCGGTCCCTAGGTTTGGCAAGTCATCAGGGTTTGGGGTTTGGCAAGTCGTCAGGGTTTGGCCGAGCGGTCGACACTGCTCTCCATGAGCGGACTCTGCGCCGAGCAGCTGGCTTTGAGGTACGGGGTGATTCTGGTGGGTTCGCCGTCTCGGGTTTCCACGGCGATGATGGTATCCAGTATTTCGAGACTTGGGTTGTCACCAGTAGAGCCATCGGTCGCGAAGTGTCAGTACTTCCAGCTTGGCATGGCCGGTTGGCCGGTTGGCCTGCGGCGCGACGCGTCGAGTTGTCCTCAAGTCAGTCCTTACCAAACGTACTGGGCGTAGGAGGACTCATTCTGGGCGAGGTTGGTCCGTTGAACCAGCGTGGTCTCCAGGGTCGGAAACTGCTTCAGAAGCGGCCCGCAACTTGTACAGCTTCCGAGGCGGCCCGTAACCTGTGCCAGGAGGCTCCTTGCACGGGCTGAAAATCGTCGTGCCCCGGCACCTTGTCGCGGCGTCGCCATACGACCAGGAACATTTCAGAGGCCACATCCGCAGCGTCGGAGGGGCTACCCGTTCGCGGAAGGGCATACCCAGCACCTCGCGCCAGTGCTCTGAATACAGGTGCGCGAACTCTCTTCTTCGTCCACTGGCCCTCATGTCCGGCAAGCCCGAACGCGTTTCACCTGCACGGCCACCGGGTTTGCCGGGTGGTAGCTCGCGTGGTCCCTAGGTTTGGCGGGTGAATCACCGCACGATCCCTAGGTTTGGCGGGTGAATCACCGCGTGGTCCCTAGGTTTGGCGGGTGAATCACCGCACGATCCCTAGGTTTGTGAGTGAATCACCGCACGATCCCTAAATTTGTGAGTGAATTTGTCGCACGGTGCCTAGGTTTGTGGGCGGACGGCGGCTAGGAGCATTTGGGCTACGTCTACTACTTCTACCTCTTCGTGTGCGCCGGCGCCGGCGTCGGACTGCTGCTGGGTGAGGCCGTCGGAGAGCATGATGTTGCAGAAGGGGCAGCCGACCGCGATACGGCCTGCTCCGGTGGCAATGGCCTCTGCGGTGCGGTTGTTGTTGACCCGGGTGCCGAGCTTCTCCTCCATCCACATCTGGGCGCCGCCGGCGCCACAGCAGAAGGACTTGCTGCCGGTTCGCGGCATCTCGCGCAGCTCTACGCCGGGCAGGGCGCCGAGGAGCTCCCGTGGCGGGGCGTAGACGCCGTTGTGGCGGCCGAGATAGCAGGGGTCGTGATAGGTCACGGTCTCCGCGGTGGAGGCCACGTTGGAGGTGTCGGCCCGGTCCGGTCGGGATACCGGGATCAGCTTCTTGTCCCGGACGAGCCGGTTGAGCAGCTGGGTGTGGTGGATCACCTCGTACTGGCCGCCAACCTGCGGGTACTCATTCTTGATCGTGTTGAAACAGTGCGCGCAGGTGACGACGATCTTGGTCGCCTTGACCTCGTTCAGCGTCTCGACGTTGGCCTGGGCTAGTGTCTGGAAGAGGAACTCGTTGCCGGCGCGGCGGGCCGGGTCGCCGGTGCAGGTCTCGCCGTTGCCCAGGACGGCAAAAGTGACGCCGGCGGTGTTCAGCAGCTCGGCAACGGCCCGGGTGGTCTTCTTGGCGCGGTCCTCGTAGGCACCGGCGCAGCCGACCCAGAAAAGGTAGTCGACCTCGGTGGCGTCGCCGACGTCCTCGCCCAGGATCTTGACCGGGAAGGGCAGGTCCTTGGCCCAGTCCAGGCGGGCCCGGGCGGACATGCCCCAGGGGTTCTGGTTGTTCTCGAGGTTCTTGAACAGGCCGCCGAGCTCTGAGGGGAACGCCGAGGCGATCAGGACCTGGTATCGGCGCATGTCGATGAAGTGGTCGATGTGCTCGATGTCGACCGGGCACTGCTCGACGCAGGCGCCGCAGGTGGTGCACGACCACAGGGCATCCTCGTCGATGATCGGAAGCTCCGCCCCGGTGGTGCGGTGCCCGTCGAAGGTGTAGCCGTCCTCGCTGGCGTGCTCGCTGCCCTCACGCGACCCGATAAACGGACGCTGGACCTGCTCGCGCACCTCGGCGCTGACGCTGGCCAGGGCCTGCTCGTGCAGCTCGCCCAGGCCGGGGTGCTCGCCCTTGGCGGCCAGCAGGTACGGCGCCTGGGCGAACATCGTGTCGCGCAGGTTCATCATCATCAGCTTGGGGCTCAGCGGCTTGCCGGTGTTCCACGCCGGGCACTGGTCCTGGCAGCGACCGCACTCGGTGCAGGACATCATGTCGACGTTGCCCTTCCAGGTGAACTCCGCGATGTGACCCTTGCCGAACTGGGCGTCATCGGGCGGGTCCTCGAAGTTGACCGGCTCGCCGTCGTGGTAGATCGGCAGCAGCGGCCCCAGGGCGTTCGGTCGGCGGGAGGTGTACACGTTGACCGGGGCCGCGCCGATGTGCAGGTGCTTGGAGTTCAGCACGATCACCAGGAACAGCAGCACCACGGCGATCTGGGCCCAGATGCCTGTGGTCTCCAGCCACAGGTTGGTGCTCTCGCCCAGCGGGGCGAGCAGCGAGCCGACCCACTCGGATGCGAACGCGCCGCCGTCTGAGAAGGGGAACGCGCCGGTGTTGACCTGCGCTCCGCGGTACCAGAACAGGGTCGCGACCACCAGGAAGATCATGAACAGGATCAGCCAGGCACCCCGGGTGTGCGAGCCGAAGAAGCGGGACTCCCGGCCCTGCTTCCCCGGGTTGTTCGTGATACGGATGACCGCGAAGATCGCGATCCCGATCAGCACCAGCACCGTGAACAGGTCCTCGGCGAAGCCCAACGCAGCCCATCTCCCCACCAGCGGGATATGGAAGTCGGCGACGAACAGCGCCCCGAAGGTCTCCAGGATCGTCAGCGTCAGCACCAGGAAGCCCCAGAACGCGAACACGTGCGCCAGGCCGGGCACCGTCCACTTCAGCAGCTTGCGCTGGCCTAGCACCTCGAGCGCCTCGGCCTGCACCCGCTTCGGGGCGTCGAGCAACCTTCCGACCGCCGGTTTGCCCGACCGGACCAGCTGGACGAGGAACAGCAGGCGTTTGCCCGCGAAGAACAGGATGATCAGGGTCATCGCGACGCCGACTCCGGCGCGCAGCAACATATGCGAGGTCATAGACGGGATTGTACGGAGCAACACCTCCCGCGTCGCCCCGGGTTGTGGTGGGCGTCACCCGCTGATCACTGGCAGGTCGGCCGGTGGTCATCGGGCGGACGCGGTTTGGCCCCCACCAGGGATCAACATAACCTGTGCTTGGAATATCCATAACGACTCGTTTGTTGAAACCCAGAACAGACCTTCATGGGCTCTCGTTCACCACTCAGCAAAAGGCGGTTCTCGTGCCCATCTATGACGACGTCACGGCCCTCGTTGGCAACACGCCGCTTGTCCGGATCAACCATCTCAGCGTGGGTGCCGGAGCGACCATCGCCGCCAAGCTCGAGTTCTATAACCCGGCCAGCTCGGTGAAGGACCGGATCGGCGTGGCCATCATCGATGCCGCCGAGCGGTCCGGCGAGCTCAAGCCGGGCGGGACGATCGTCGAGGCGACCAGTGGCAACACCGGTATCGCGCTGGCCATGGTGGGTGCGGCCCGCGGATACAACGTGGTGCTCACCATGCCGGAGACGATGAGCAAGGAGCGCAAGGTGCTGCTGGCGGCGTACGGCGCCGAGCTCATCCTCACGCCGGGTTCCGAGGGAATGAAGGGCGCCGTGGCCAGGTCCGAGGAGATCGTCGCCGAGCGCGGAGGCATCCTCGCCCGCCAGTTCGCCAACGAGGCCAACCCCCAGACCCACCGCGAGACCACCGCGGAGGAGATCTGGAAGGACACCGACGGCAAGGTCGATATCTTCATCGCCGGTGTGGGCACCGGTGGCACCATCACCGGCGTCGGCCAGGTGCTCAAGGCACGCAACCCGGCGATCCAGGTCATCGCGGTGGAGCCCGAGGAGTCCGCGATCCTGAATGGCGGGGCTCCTGGCCCGCACAAGATCCAGGGTCTGGGCGCCAACTTCGTGCCCGAGATCCTCGACCGTGAGGTGTACGACGAGGTCCTTGACATCAATGCCGAGACGTCCGTCGAATGGGCACGACGTGCAGCCCGGGAGGAAGGCCTGCTGGTTGGCATCTCCTCCGGCACGGTGCTCGCAGCCGCCGACAAGGTCGCCCGCCGGCCCGAGAATGCGGGCAAGCTGATCGTCGTGATCATCCCGTCGTTCGGCGAGCGGTACCTCTCCACCATTCTTTTCGCCGATCTGTTCAGCTGAACAGACTGACTTTCTCCGAAACGACAACGAAAATGGCTCTTCTGCGATTGACTAAAGTTCTGTCGGGCGACCGCGCTGCCACCCCCCCTGATGCGCGCGGTCGGTCGACCCAACTGCGGTCCGCTCAGGCGCCCAAGCTTGCAAGAGGTCGGATCCGTGAGGATCTGGATTGGGCCATCGAGCGGGACCCCGCAGTCGACTCCCGGCTGGAGATGGCGCTCGCCTCACCGGGGCTGCACGCCATCTGGGTGCACCGGCTGACCCACTGGATGTGGACCAGACCTGGTGGGCGCCTGGCTGCCCGGCTACTTTCGCAGTTCGCCCGCGCGGTCACCGGTGTCGAGATCCACCCCGGCGCTCAGATCGGCCGGCGGTTCTTCATCGACCACGGCATGGGCGTGGTGATCGGCGAGACCGCTGAGATCGGCGACGACGTGCTGATGTACCACGGGGTGACCCTCGGCGGTCGCTCGATGAAGCACGTCAAGCGCCATCCGACGGTCGGCAACAACGTCACCATCGGTGCGGGGGCAAGGATTCTCGGCCCGGTGCACATCGGTGACCGGGTGCAGATCGGCGCGAACTCCGTGGTCGTCAAGGACGTCCCGGCCGGGGCCGTGGCCACTGGTGTGCCCGCCACGATCCGGTTCCCGGACATGGGGCAGGACCCGTACGAGCTGATGTTCAAGGACCCCGCGCTCTGGATCTGAGGCCGGGGACAGCTGAGGCCGGGGCGCGGACTGAGACGACATCCATCGTCAGGAAATAAATATCCGATATGGCGATGTTCCCTTCACTGGAGATGCGAGCGTCAGGCACTCCCGTCCCGTCCGCGTACCATCCCCGCCCGAAGGACACCATGGCCAGCTCCCCTGACGTGCCGCTCGACACCCTGACGGTGGACGAGGGGTCCCGTCCTGCTGTCGACCCCACCCGGTGGCGGGCTCTGGGGGTCATCGCGATCGCCCAGCTGATGGTCGTGCTCGACGCGTCCATCGTGAATCTTGCGCTGCCGAGCGCGAAGGCCTCCCTCGGGATCACCGATGCCAACCAGCAGTGGGTCATCACGGCATACACGCTGACTTTCGGCGGTCTGCTGCTGCTCGGCGGGCGGGTCGCCGACTACGTCGGTCGCAAGCGGGCCTTCATGATCGGGCTCATCGGCTTCGCGGCTGCCTCCGCGCTCGGTGGCCTTGCCCCGAGCCAGGGTTTCCTGTTCGCCGCCCGCGGCCTGCAGGGCGCCTTCGCGGCTCTGCTAGCACCGGCAGCCCTCTCCCTGCTGACCGTGACGTTCCACGACCCCAAAGAGCGCGCCAAGGCCTTCGGCGTCTACGGCGCAATCTCCGGTGGTGGCGCCGCGATCGGACTGCTGCTCGGTGGCGTCCTGACCGAGTACCTCTCCTGGCGCTGGTGCTTGTTGGTCAACGCGCCCATCGCGATCGCGGCCTTCCTGATGGCCATCCCCTGGGTGCACGAGAGCAAGGCCGAGGGCGACACCCGGTATGACGTCGCCGGCGCAGTCACCGCCACGCTTGGTCTGGTCACGCTGGTCTACGGCTTCACCAAGGCTGCGCCGAAGGGCCTGCAGGACTCCGCCCACTGGGCCGATGGCGGCACCCTGGTCTGGTTCGCCGCTGCCGCGATCCTGCTGATCTCGTTCTTCGTCATCGAGAACCGGGTCTCCAACCCGCTGCTGCCGATGCGGGTTCTGCTCGACCGCAACCGTGGAGCGTCATACCTGGTCTCCCTGATCACCGGCATCGGTCTGTTCGCGATGTTCCTGTTCCTGGGCCTGTACCTGCAGGTGATCCTGCACTACTCCCCGGTCAAGGCGGGCTTCGCGTTCCTGCCGTTCAGCCTCGGCATCATCCTCGGAGCCGGCGTCGCCGCAAACCTCCTGCCCCGGGTTGGGCCCAAACCTCTGATCGTGCCCGGTCTGATCGCGGGATCCGTGGGGCTGCTCCTGCTCGCCCGGCTCACCCCGGACTCCGAGTACCTCTCGCATGTCCTGGTGCCTATGGTCATCATCAGTGTCGGTATGGCGTTCGTCTTCATCCCGGTCTCTTCCACGGCACTGCACGCGATCGGTCACCACGACGCTGGCGTGGCCAGCGCGATGATCAACACTTCGCAGCAGGTCGGAGGGGCCCTGGGAACAGCGTTGCTCAACACTGTCGCCGTCACGACGTCCGCGGCATACTTGACCGCGAACACGGCGCTCGGCCAGGCGGCAACCCCCGTCGCCCTCACCCAGGGGTACACCCGGGCCTTTGCGGTGGGAGCTGCTTTCCTGTTCACGGCGGCGATCGTGGCACTGTTCATGCTCAAGGTCGGCAAGGAGGCCGTGCTCGAGGACGACGTGCCGGTGCCCGTCGGCTGAGGGTGCCAGAGGCCTCACCCATGGCACGGTTCGCGGGCCGTGCACTGAGGACCAGGGACTGCCGGATACGGTTGTCCCGCTGGACGGTGCTTGTCGAGATGCCGGCAGCAGGGAGGGCTCGCATAGTGGCCTAGTGCGGCGGTCTTGAAAACCGCTGTGGGGTTAAACCCACCGAGAGTTCGAATCTCTCGCCCTCCGCACAGAATCGACACGAGAAGGCCCCTGACCAGCACGTTCACTGGTCAGGGGCTTTCTCGTGTTATCCGGCTGCATCCGGCCCTGTCTGGTCATCTACGGGCGTCTGTGGACTATTTGTGGACGAGTTCAGGGCTACGTCCACTCGCTGCAGAGCGCTGTCCTCCTGCCCGGCGATGCACTTGGCGTAGACCCTGAGCAGGACGGCGACGCTGTGCCCGGCCCATTCGGCGACCTGAGTGGCCGGCACACCAGCGTTGAGCCAAAGAGACACGCACGCGTGGCGCAGGTCGTATGGACGGCGAGCCAGTGGTGAAGCTGCCTCGGCTGTCGTTAGGGCTGCTGCCCGCGCCGCTCGCCAGGTGTTGCCGTAGCTGGAGCCGGACACTTGCAAGGGGATGCTCTCGCGCAGTGGCTCAGGGACCAACCGGCGCAGATCGCCCCAGGCCGTGTGGAACAGATTGCTGAGGCAGTTGGCTGCGCCTTAGCCGGCCCTGACGTCACCCGACGGTGGTCACGGTCAGTTCGCCTCTAGCGCTAACGGCAACTGAGAATCAGCGGCAGCCACCAGCCTTCTGTGTCTTCGCAAGCGGATCCGCTACGGACAACGAGACTGGGCTCCGATGCGTCCGGTCATCGTTCGGCGATCGGGACGGCGGACGGTCGACAAGACGACGTCAATGCCGATGAGCGGATGCGTCCTACCGCCCACTAAGACGCAGGTGGCCACACCGGTACATGGAGACGGGGATGCTCACCAGGATCAAGGCACGCGCGGAACAGAAGCGAGATCACGGCGTATCGCGCGGACCAACCAGGGCGACCGGGTGCACCGCGACACCCCAGCTGGACGCCCTGAGATCCCGGCTCGTCATCGGGTCGTCCCATTCAGCCGTGATGAGATGCCGCTGCGGCAGCGGGACCGCGCGGCGGCGACCTACTGTGGCGAGGTCGGCCAGGTCTCCGCGAGGACCTGGATCTTGGCGGCGGCCTCGTTCACGTCCATCCCGCCGGCGACGACCATCCCGAGGAGGAAGGTGGTTACCGGCGCGGCCGGCCGTTCGACTTTGTGCGCGGCCTCGCGGGCCACGTCCAAGATGGCATCGACGTTGACGTCCGTTGGCAGGTTCAGTTCCGCGCATACGGCGTTGATCCAGGTCTTCATTGGGACTTTGCTCCGTTTCATCGATGGTGGGCTCTTGGAACCCAGGTGACGGATGCGCCAGCCTAGACGAGCCCACGTTCATCGTGCCTCTGCGCGGTTGGTCCGGGGTGTTCCTTGGTCATCGACCCAGTCGATCTCTGCCTCACTGGATGGGTGAAGGTCCACAGACAACATCGGCCATGCATCCGCGGGTGGGTCGGCTGTAGCAGTCCATCGCAAGATCCACCGCCGTGTCCGTGAACTTTAGCCCCGACCGTGTGACGTGTACCGAACTATATGGATGCGGAGGCCGTTTCTAAGAGTGGTGTTTCAGGTCACAGTCTTTGAAGATGACAGGGTGACCTAAGTCCCAGAAAGGCGTCCGTATCGGTACCTAGACTTGGCGGTGGACGTAGGTGCCGGGCACGTAGCAAGACCGCGCGTTGTCCGAATCCCCTGGTTGGAGAGATGTCGGATGATGCATCAGAGTGCGCCCCCACCCGCGCGGAACAACGAATCGTCGGGAGTGACACGGCGCCGGTTCATGCAGTGGACAGCGATCGCCGGTGCAGGCACCGGGTTGGTGAGCCTGACCGCATGCGGCAAAGCGGGAACGCCGGGCACGATCGTTGCGCCTGCAGCCGGGGGCACCGAGGCCAAGGTGGTCTGGAGCGCATGCAACGTCAACTGCGGCAGCCGGTGTCCGCTGCGGCTCAACGTCGTCGGCGGGGTAATCACCCGGGTCGATCCTGACAACACCGGCGATGACAACCTCGGCACGCAGCAGATCCGGGCCTGCGTGCGCGGCCGCTCGATCCGCCAGCGGATCTACAACCCCGATCGGCTGAAGAAGCCGATGAAGCGGGTGGGCAAGCGAGGCGAAGGCAAGTGGGCCGAGATCTCGTGGGACGAGGCGTTCACCACCATCGCGGGCACCCTCAAGCGGCTCATCAAGGACCACGGCAACGAATCGATCTACATCAACTACGGCACCGGTGTGCTCGGCGCGACCGTCGCCACGAGCTGGCCGCCTGCCTCCTCAGCGGTGGCCCGCATGATGAACTGCGTCGGCGGGTCGCTCAACCAGTACAACGACTACAGCGCGGCCAACATCGAGACCGCGGTCGACTTCCACTACGGCGGCTGGCAGGGATCGAACAGCAACGACGACACCGTCAACAGCAAGCTCGTCCTTATGTTCGGCAACAACCCGCACGAGACCCGGATGAGCGGCGGTGGCGAGACCTTCGTGACCCAGACCGCCAAGAAGCTTTCCGGCCACAAGGTCATTGTCTTCGACCCCCGCTACACCGACACGGCGATGAACCTCGCGGACGAGTGGGTACCGCTGCGGCCCGGGACCGACGCCGCCCTGGTCGCCGGTTTCGCCCACGTGATGATCACCGAGAAACTGGTCGACCAGGCGTTCCTCGACAAGTACTGCTCGGGGTTCGACGAGGCGCACATGCCTGCAGGGATGCCCGCCAACCTGTCCTATGAGAGCTACGTTCTCGGCCGCGGCGCGGACGGGATCGTGAAGTCCCCGGCATGGGCCTCACAGATCACCGGGGTGCCGGCGGATGACATCCGGCGTCTGGCTCGCGAGATCGCCCTGACGAAACCCTGTGCGATCACCCAGGGTTGGGGGCCGCAGCGGCACTCCAACGGGGAGAACCAGTCCCGGGCGCCGATGCTGCTCGCGGCGATGACCGGCAACATCGGCATCTCCGGCGGTGGCACCGGTGAGCGGGAGGGCTATGCGGGCCTGCCTATGGCTGCCTTCCCGGTGCTGGACAACCCGGTCCGTCCCGTGCTGCCCGTGTACCGCTGGACCGAGGCGATCTTGCGCGGCAAGGGGATGGGCTACCAGGACGGCATACGCGATGCCAAGGACACGAACAGCAACGCGAACATCAAGGCTGGTGTGACCTTGAACTCCAACATCAAGTTCATCTGGCTCTATGGGTCCAACTCCCTGATCAACCAGCACGGCGACATCAACAAGACGATCGAGATCCTCTCCGACGAGTCCAAGTGCGAGATGATCGTCTGCATCGACAACCACATGACGGTGTCGGCGCGGTACTCGGACATCCTCCTGCCCGATGTGACCACCGCCGAGCAGGTCGACCTGGCGGCCCAGCAGAGCGCCGGCAACCTCGGCTACGCGATCTTCACGGACAAGGCCATCGAGCCGCTCTACGAGTGCATGCCCGTCTATGAACAGATGGCCGGGATCGCCGACAAGCTCGGCGTCAAGAAGAAGTTCACCGAGGGCCGGACCCAGGAGGAGTGGGTGCGCTGGATCGTTGACGAGAGCCGCAAGGCGGTGCCGGACCTGCCACCCTTCGAAGAGTTCCGTAAAATGGGGGTCTTCAAGAAGAAGCTCGATTCCGTCATCGGGATGAAGAAGTTCCGCGATGACCCGGTGGCCAACAAACTCAAAACCCCCTCGGGCAAGATCGAGATCTTCTCGTCCAACCTCCACACCGTCTCGCAGACATGGAAGATGGAGAAGGGCAACACCGTCACCGCCCTGCCCGAGTACGTCCAAAGCCGGGAGATGCCAGGTGACCCATTGCAGAAAAAGTACCCGCTCCAGTGCATCGGCCACCACTACAAGGCGCGGACCCACTCCAGCTACGGCAACGTCGTCTGGCTCAAGGAAGCCCACCCACAGATGGTGTGGATCAACGAGCTGGATGCCCAGGCCCGCGGTATTGCGTCGGGGGACAAGGTCAAGGTCTTTAACGACCGCGGCGCGCTGATCCTGCCAGCTCACGTGACCCTGCGGATCGCACCTGGGGTCGCCTCAGTTCCCCAGGGAGCCTGGTACGCCCCGGACAAGGCGGGCGGAGTGGACCTCGGCGGATCGATGAACACCCTGACGAGCCACTTCCCCACCGCCTACAGCAAGGCCAACGGACAACACTCCAACCTCGTCCAGATCGTGAAGGCCTGAGATGACCGACGTGACCAAAGCCAATCCCACCAAGTACAAGCAGCTTGGCTTCTATCTGGACCAGACCGGGTGCACCGGCTGCAAGGCCTGCCAGATCGCCTGCAAGGACAAGAACGACCTCCCGGTCGGCATCAACTGGCGTCGCGTGGCGGAGTACTCCGGTGGCGGCTGGTCGCAGGACGAGTCCGAGGGCACCTTCAAACCCAACATTTTCACGTACTACACCTCGGTGGCGTGCAATCACTGCCAGGACCCGATCTGCATCAGGGTGTGCCCGACCCAGGCCATGCACAAGGGCGACGACGGCATCGTCTCGGTCGATGCAAGCGTCTGCATCGGATGCCGCTACTGCGAGTGGGCATGCCCTTACGGCGCGCCGCAGTTCAGCGCGGAGAAGGGTGTGATGACCAAGTGCAACTTCTGCCAGGACTTCCTCGCCGAAGGGCGCGACCCCGCCTGCGTGGCCGCCTGCCCGTCCAGGGTCCTGCACTTCGGAGAGATTGACGACCTGCGCAAGAAGCACGGCGACACGGCCGACATCGAGCCGCTACCCGATCCAAAGATCACCAAGCCCAATCTCGTCATCACGCCGCACAAAGACGCACAGAAGTCCGGCCACGGCCACGGCGTGCTCGCGAACCCGAACGAGGTCTGAGTCATGTTGAGTGAACTACCCCTGGTCATCTTCACGATCATCGCCCAGATGTCGGTCGGCTCCTTCGTCGTCCTCGGCCTCATCCACCTGTTCGGTGCCCGGACCGACCGGGACGTCATCGACAAGGTGAGCGACCCCGCCCTGTGCGCGATCGGGCCGATCCTCGCCCTTTGCCTGCTCGCGTCGATGATG
>JACMPC010000130.1 GCA_014377705.1 Dermatophilaceae bacterium | reverse complement strand
GAGGGCTGCGGCAAGTGCTGTGAGGAGGAGGTAGCGGGTGTGGCTGTTCGACTGGGCCGTTGGGTTGATCGACAACCCCGACGAGGTCCTCTGGCGAGGAGAACACCCGGTCACTGAACCATCCAGCCGGCCACCATGCCCAAGACGATCGATCAAGAGCTCAAGGCAAGAGCGGTACGGGATGCCGTTGGGTGCCCCAGGTCCAGGCCGACAACGGACGGATCTGCCCCACCATCAGATGACAACGAAAGCGCATCTCCCGACCTTGCCCGGTGCCCGTTCGAGATGTCGGGGGACGGGCGTAGCCTGCCGAGCATGACGCGGTTCGTGGACGAGGACATGGAGGGCGTGGAGTTCCGCGAGTGCAACCTGAACAGCACCCGTCTGATCGGCGTGATCATGCAGGACTCCGTCATCGACGGGCTGGTGTCGAACCTCGTCGTGAACGGCGTCGAAGTCATGGAGTACGTCGAGGCCGAGCGCGACCGTCGTCACCCAGTCCGCAGGCTCATCCGGTCGGACGACCTGGCCGACCTGCGCCGGGGGTGGCAGCAGCTGCGCACCGATTGGGCGGCGACCGTGGCGCGCATGCGGGAGTCGCCCGGCATCGAGCACGAGAGCGTGAACGACGAGTGGTCAGCTGTGCAGACGCTGCGCCACCTGGCCTTCGTTTACGACTCGTGGTTTCGGCGCTGCTGCCTCGGGTCCACCGATCTGTTCACTCCGATGGGCCTGGGCATCGAGTCCGTACTCAGCCGCGAGGAGCAGGGGCTCGACCCGTCGGCGGACCCGACGCTCGACGAGGTGCTCGCGATCAGGGACGAACAGGCGGCCGAGCTCGAGCGCTGGCTGGACGCCGTAACGTCCGAGCAGCTCCAGGAGCCGGCACCGATCCCCGACAACGACATGTGGCCGCCGTACGCACGCGGACGATCGGTGCGGCAGTGCCTGGGCACAGTGCTCGGCGAGGAGTTCGAGCACCACCAGTTCTGCGTGCGCGACCTCGACCTCGTCGAGGCGTCGACTACCTAGCGGGTCATGTCGGCACCATATGCACGTTCGCCCGGAGTGCCAGCGCACAAGAGCGAATCGTGGGGAGGAGCCCGCTGGATGAAGGCGGCGGCGTAAGCCGATCCTTGACCGGCCACCAGCTCTAGTGTGGTGTCTGGTTACTAGCCGGTGATTGATGCGAGTGCGACCGGCCTTCGTGCAGGGGTCTGTGCGGCGTGCCAGAACCGGAAGGGCGACCAGCAAGGAACCCGCGGTTATCCAAGGCGCCGTAGAGCTGTCTCGACAGCGACCTCGACCCGGGAAGTCATGCCGGCCACATCGACGGGACGGCGCCCAGCGACCTGACTACGAATCCACTTCGGCGCGCTATCGTCATGGTGCAGCAGGGCGTACAGGTCCCACCACGGATCGAGAGTCACTCCCGCGATCGACTCATAGAGCGACCTAAGCTGCTCCGACCACTCGGGCGAGTAGAGCGCCGCCAAGTATCGCCGACAGTGCCCGACGTCAATCGCGCGCGCCCCCCGATAGTTACCGTTCCAGTCGGTCAGTCCGGTAATCCTCCCGCGTGACCACAGCATGTTGACAGGCAGGAAATCGCCGTGCAGAAAGACGGCAGTGTCCTTTGGCGGGGGCGCCGCCATGACAGCAAACGCCGCCTTCCACACAGCCGGTTTCTGTGCGCCGACCGGCACCTGAAACCCGTCTAGAGGAGAGATCCAAGAATCCGTCCAAGGTCTGAACATCTTCGCGGGGAGATCGAGGGAATGCAGCAACACAGCAATCTCTGCGATCCTCGTCATCCAGGACCGAGGTTCCGCCGGATTGAGGTGAACATGCCCCGGCAACCGCGTCATCAACAACGATGGCGCGCCGCCCGTCGAAGCACCAGCAACATCAGTAGCCAGGATGCTCGGAACCGGGAGCCCGCTTCCCGCCACCACACCAAGGTTGGCGATCTCCTTCTCCAGGCTCCCCTGCAGGCCAAGCCCGCCCGGGTACTGCCGCAGTACGACGAACGTTCGCATTCCACGTCGCTCGACAGACAGCCGATGCACGGCGGAGGAGACGCCACCGGTCAATCGGCGATAGCCAACGATGCGACTGCCCCAACCCATCGACGCCGCAACCCAGGCGAGGGTCTCCGCGGAGGGCCGACGCTGCCTGAACCCGCCATCCCTCCAGTCGCCGTCGGGCACGAGCGCGAGCCTATTCGTCAGGGGCCTGTGTCGATAGGGGTTTCTAACCCGCCGGAGGCAGTGACCCGGCTGCTGGATGGCCGCCACCATCTGGAACGGTTCGCGATGGAGCAGGCGGGTGAGGTGGACTACCTGATCACCTGGAGGGACACCGAGTTCATCGGACAGGTGAGCCTCACACCGTGTCGCCCGACAACCGTTCGGCTTCCGGGACGCGCCCCGACACGGCAGCCGCGTGCGTTGCGTTCGGCCGTTTCAGCGACGCTGCATCTCCCAGGCGAGGTCGATGGCCGTGCGCACAGCACGAGGCTGCGCCTGATCGAGATAGGCCTCGACCTTGTGATGTGACTCCATGCGAGGCGGCACCCCGAAGCTGCCGGGGTAGGTCTCAAGCAGCGACTCTCGCTTGCTCAAGGGGACTCGAATCACAAGCGTGTTCGGGTCATGCAGGCGGACGACCAGGCGGTCATGGACGTACCACGCCGGACGTGTCTCGGTTCCCTTGCGCTTGACCTGCGGCAGCGACTCCGCATAGCGACCAACCTCATCGGGGGTCATCTACGAATCGTAGGCCCGGGGACTCATCGAGCCGTGCGTCACGGAGTCGCTCATCCCCGGGTGTCTAGATCTCAAGTCCCAGCCATGACACTCCGCGTCCGCCCTCTCCGGCGCACTCCGGTAGCCGAAACACCTGCGGTGATGGTCGAGCCTGACTTCGTCGGCCGCTTGGGGGCCAGCTCCTCGCCGCAAGTGGTTCGGTCTGCAGGACCCGTGGCCAAGGCGGCAGAGGCCAGCATTCGACCCCTCCTGCGCCGAAGGTTGCCTGGTCAGGCTGGGTGAGACGACAGCACGATCTGGAACAGCGCTCGGGTCATGTCAGTGAGGTCAAGGTTGGCTATCGCGCCTGGTTCAACGAAGACGATCTGTCGGCCTTCGTGACAGTCGATTTCAGCATCAGTGAGCGGCATTCGAGCGGTGAAGAGTTCGACGAGGTCCTGACCATGAAAGGTGCACGGTAGGACGTAGGACCCCAAGGCAACGAGGTCATCACAGACGATCCCAGTCT
>JACMPC010000129.1 GCA_014377705.1 Dermatophilaceae bacterium | reverse complement strand
CGAGCGCAGGAACTCGTGGTCTTCGGCGTTCTTGCTGTCGGTCTGCAGCAGGTTGTGGTCGACGTACTGCACCGACACCTCGGTACGTACCCGGTCCAGGCCGAGCGCCTCCAGCTCGAGCATGACCATGGTGCCGGTCGCGTCCTGGGTGAGTGTCTGGTCAATCCGTAGCGCGATCTCGTCCCCAGGGGTCATCTCGCCGGACACGAGATGAGCTGCAATAAGTTTCTGGGCAACGTTCTGGCTCATGGTGTGCCTCCTCATTCGGGCGGACGGCGGGTGACCGTCACGCGCCACATTTCAGGGCCGTCGGTCAGGTAGCGCTCGCCTCATCGGTTGGCAGTGGGGGAGGGCGTCACCATCTGATCCGGGTGCTGTCACCTTAGCTTGCGGTTAAACCTCGGCCCTACTTCGTTGAGGTGTCTTTCATGATCAGTTCGGTGGCTTTGGCTGACACTCCTCGCATCTGGGCGATCAGCGCGGGCTGGCGGTCGTTACCGATCTGCTGCGATCGCTCATGTCGTCCTTCCTTCCCCGTCCTTGCCGGGCCTGTCGAGGATGGAAGCCTGCTCCGGGAGCCGGACGACGGTGAGGGCTGTGCGCACCGTGGTTGGGTTGGTGAACAGGTCCAGCACCGGGCAGTGCGCGTCGACGGCCGCCTGCAGCTCGGCGTACCGCTGGGGCGTCTCTGGGCCGCGGACCTGAACGGCCACCCTGGCCTGGCCGAATCCGGGGCGGGTCTGCTCGTCGAGACCGAAGAACCCACGCACGTCCAGGTCACCCTCGATCGTGATGTCGATGTCCTCGACCTCGATGCCGAGCTTGACGGCCCAGACCCGGTAGGTGACGGCCTGGCAGGAGAGCAGAGCGGCCAGGGCGTACTCGACCGGGTTCGGGGCGCCGTCCTGGCCGCCGAGGCTCGCGGGCTCATCGCTGCGGACCGTGTGCCGGCCCAGACGAATGGTGGTGGTGACCGGCCGGTGGACGAGCCGGCTGCCTTGAACAGCGCTGCAGCGGCGGCCGGGTCGGCGTGGACGGCCCGCTCGGTGCGTTCAGCCCCAGAGTGCACACATCGGAATTGCCCAGACGCGCTCAGCTAGCTCGTACACCTGGCTTCCGCTGTGGACTACCGCCCCGGCTGCGAAGTCGGTCCCGATCTCGTTGGCGAGCCAGCGTAGATGCCGAGCGTCACGCGCATCCGGTGCAGCTCCCGCTTTGAACTCCAGACCCACGACCCGGCCCGCCGACAGCTCGATCACAAGGTCGACCTCCTGGCGCCCGGCTCGGGTGCGCAGGTGCCTGATCTGAGGCTTCGGAAACATCAGGGCTGCCTCGGGTCGCAGCTGGGCTAGCCCGAACGTATCGAAGATCCGCCCCAGCATGTCCACGTCGCGCAGAACTGCGTCGGGAGTCATGCGGGTGGCCGCGGCAGCCAGGGCCGGGTCGACCACGTAACGCTTTCTGGCTTGTACGAGGGACTTGAGCCGGTTGTTCGACCAAGCAGGTACCTGCTCGACGACGTAAAGACTCTCCAGCAGCCGGTCGTAGCTGGCCGCGGTCTTCGCGTTCACCCCCGCCTCCTGGTACAGCGACAGGTCCGTGGGCATGCCGGCCATGTGCAGACAGACCGTTTCGAAGTATCGGCGTAACCGGACAGGGTCCTTGCGTTCCTGCACGGTGGCGGCGTCGCGGGTGAGTAAGTCGTCCAGGTAGCTGGACAACCACGTTTGGCGACCCTGGGGTGTGCGGTCGCGGTACGCCAACTCAGGGAAGGCGCCGCGCAGCGCCAAGGCGACGTACCCGTCAATGTCCGGGACCTCCGCGGGAAGCGGGAAGAGGGCGTCGACGTCCTCGCCTCGCGACCTGGCGTCACCGGCGTCCGCCAAGCGCGCCAGGAACGAGGGCCACGCTGTGAGTTCGACCTCGAGCACCTCGCGTTCGGTGATCCCGTACATCGACAACCGCACAATTCGTCCGGTGCCAGCCCACATCTCATTGCTCAGCTCGGCACGCACGCTGCCGGTGAGCAAGAACTGTCCCGGACGAGAGTCGCGATCCACAGCTCGTTTAACAGCACCGAGGACCTCTGGGGCTTCCTGCCATTCGTCCAAAAGAAGCGGCCGTCCCGCACGTCGCAGCGCCGCATCCGGGTCCGCCCGCATGGACGCTGCTACACCGGGGATGTCAAGCGAAAGCACCGCGGACACATGCTGGCGTGCCGTCGTCGTCTTGCCCGTAGCCCGTGCGCCGTTGATCATCACCGCGGGAAACTCGGCGAACAGGTCACCCAGGTGCCTATCGACAAGTCGGGGTCGGTAGTCGGCAAAGTCAACCATCAGTTCAGACTACCAAGATGGCGCACCTTGCTATACCAAATCCGCGCATACACTGGTGCCAAGATGGAACACCCCGGATACCAATCTCGCACAACGAGTCGCGAGGCTGGTCTGTGTTGTTGTCGCAGAATGGTGTGCGTGATCGCTCGCGTTGCCTCACGGTGGAGCCGGACAAGCGGGGCGCGGTCGGTTGCCATGTGATGCTCCCTGGTTGGGTCCAGTACACGGCCAGTACACAAAGAGACCGTTGACGGCACTCAGCCACCGTTACCCTCAACGAGGCAACGTGAGCAATACCAACGCTTTACACGACCATCCACGACCACCAACGACCACCAACGACCCAGACAATGACCTCGCGGTTACGAGGTCCGGCGGTCCGGTGTGCGTCTGCAGGTCCCCGCAAACAAGCCTTCAGACGACGCATACCCCGCTCTTCGGCTCGGTTGCCGTGGCGGTGCTGACGGCACCGACGACGGCGTCGGTGTCCGACACGGGTACGACCACACCTCAGCCTTGGGCGATCTGCCTGGCGGCCAGCGGGACGACGCTGACGAACCACGAGCTGTCCCTGTCCGGCAACAAGTCGAGCGAGATTCTCGACCGGACCAAGGAGAGCGGAGGAACGCGGCAAGATCGCTGAACTCGACGACTTGAGCGCGAGTCCTTGGAAAGTCCTTGGCAGGTTCATCTACCACCATCAAGCGTCAACCAGCGCAACCAACATATGTGCAGGTCAGACCCCCTATGCCAACAACCATCAACCATCCTCAGTCACGCATGCCTAGTAGGAGACCAAGAAAGCAGCCTGAGCCTTATAAGGCTCTGACCTGCAGCGGGATACCGTCAGGGCGCCGTCTCAGTCCTTACAGACTCCTTGGGAGGACTGAGAACGGCGTCGATGATAGCCCTTGTCGGGTCGCCGCCCCCAGGCCACAGGTGGGCGTACGTCCGCAGGGTGACAACGGCCGAGGCATGTCCAAGGACCACCTGAACCTGTTTGACCGACACTCCCCCGGCGATCAGCGCACTGGCATAGAAATGGCGCAACGCGTGAGCAGTCGCCTCAACCTTGGCCGTCTTCGCCGCCGCCGTCTGCCGGAGGGGTTCCCACTGCCGATAGGTCAACGGCAGACCCATCAGACCCCCGCCAGCGCGATGACCGCCGCCCCAAGAGTGCGCCGACGACGCGAGCCGGACTCATCGCATGCGCGACCCCAGCCAGGCGATCGCGCGCTCGGCGGCCAGCTGGTGCCGGCCAGGAACGGTCGCGAGTCGCTCGGTGATCACGGCGATATCGGCCAATCGAGCGTCGAGCAGTGCTG
>JACMPC010000128.1 GCA_014377705.1 Dermatophilaceae bacterium | reverse complement strand
CGAGTCGCGCACTGTTCCGCATGCTTATTCCTTTCGAGATGCCGAACGATTCGGCTCAATTGGTCCGTATAACTTGCCTGGAGTGTGACCGGGTCGGCGCCAATATGTCAACTTGACTCTGGGTCCAGTCGGGCAGATCCAAATCCGGGGGGTTTGTGACCGACTTCACTTGTCCGTACCAATGCGCCACTATGAGGCAACTCATGGGAGACCGAACGTGTGGAAGACCCGAGAACGTTGTGCCCTGGCTCTGGTCCTGGTCCTGGTCCTGGTCCTGGTCCTGGTCCTGGTCCTGGTCCTGGTCCTGGTCCTGGCCCTGGCTCTGGCCCTCATCGCCCCGCTGATCGCGATACCAGGGACGGCGGTCGGGGCCACCGCGTACGGCTCGCGTGCGACCGCGGTGGACGGCACGGTGCAGACCATCGACGCGATCAACCCGTCAAGCCGCGCGGCCGGCCTGTTCGCTCTGTACACGCCTTCCTTCGGGTCGTCCACGAAGACCAACGAGTACGGCGGTGAGGCCGTGCTGCGCAAGGCGGGCACCGCGGGCGCCTACCAGGTGGTCAGCGTCTGCACGGCGCTGACCACCTGCCCGAAACCAGGTGACAACGACATTCCCGCCGATGGGGTCGTGCTATCGGCCTCACCTGGGGCACCCCCGACGTCCGGGTATTCCTGCGTGACCATCTGCACGCCGGGGACCTGCTCCAGCTGGCCGGCCTGACCATTTGCACGGTGACCTCGACCGTCGACGCCGTGGACCCACGGCCATCACGAACACCGCTGGGGTCGACCCCGTCAACGGCCGGTGCTAGCCGGGCTGCCGAGGCGCAGAGCAGCTGATCGTCTACACGCCGACGTCTGCCCGTGCGTCGACCGGCACCAACGACCACGGCTTCGAGGTCACCGTGACCGGTGGCCGCGTGACGGCGCGCGGTGGCAACGACCGGGTCATCCCGGCCGACGGCATGGTGCTGTCCGGGCACGGCGGTCGGGGCGAATGGCTTTCCAGCAATGCCGTGCTGGGTGCCAGGGTGGATCTTGCCGGGTCGGTCCTGACGATCGCCATCGACGAGACCACCTATTTCTACGGAGTGGAGCAGGCGCTGGCGAAGGCCGGGAACGGCATCACGTCGGCCGAGCGAAACTGTCTGGATGCCCCCCTTGCGCAGGCAAGAGCCGCCAAGTCCGAGGCCGAGAATCTGCTCGCCCAGGCGCGCGTCGCGTCCGAGGCCCACAACGTCGACACTGCGGTCGAGCTCGCCGAGCAGGCGCGCGGCCTCGCGGAGGTGGCCTGGTACCGGACCGTCGAGTCGCGCCCGGTCGAAGGCCGCGGGGTCTGGGTCAGGCCCACCGAGACGACGCCGGCCAAGGTCGAGGACACCCTGGACAAGATCGACGCCGCAGGCTTCAACATCGTCTTCCTCGAAATTATCTTGCAGGGCTACACGATCTATCCGAGCGCTGTCGCCGCGGCGAATGGCATCCCCGCCCAGCGACCCAATATGGCCGGCTTCGACCCGCTCCAGGTCTGGGTCGACGGGGCGCACAAACGCGGCATCGAGCTCCATCCCTGGGTGGAGAGCTTCTTCGTCGGCTCCCAGTCCGAGAACGGCGGCCCCGGACCCAGGCTCACAGCACACCCCGAATGGGCCGCGGTGGAGCGTGAGGACGTCGCCAAGACCGGACCACAGCCATCTTCACAGGAGGTCGGCTACTACTTCCTCGACCCCGCGATTCCGGCGGCGAGAGCGTACGTCGAGGCCCTCTATCGGGAGATCCTCACCAGGTACGAGGTCAACGGCCTGCACCTGGACTACATCCGCTACCCGGTGTCCCAGCCGTGGCAGACGGCCGGGTTCTCCGACAGCACCTTCGCGCGGGCGGCCTTCAAGGCCGAGAACGGCGTAAACCCCTACTCCCTGACCCCCGACGACGTCCTGTGGGCGGCCTGGAACTCCTGGCGGGAGGAGCAGGTCACCTCATTCGTCGCCGAGGTGCGCAAGATGCAGCAGCAGGTGGCGCCACACGCGCAGATGTCTGCCGCAGTGTTCGCGGACCCTGGGGATGCGCTGAGCAAGAAGTTCCAGAACTGGTCCGACTGGGTCGCGAAGGGGTACGTCGATGTCCTGGCTGGGATGTTCTTCGGCACATCCGCGGAGTCGGTCGCCCGTGACGCGGCGCTGATGCGGCGAACGGCCGTCGGCGATCGCAACCTGCTGTACACCGCGACGTACGGTCCCTTCAGGGGATCGACCCCCGATGTAGTCGTTGATCAGATCCAGGCGGTGCGAGACGCAGGCTCTGACGGTGCCGCCCTCTTCGCGTACAACCAGTTCTCCGGGGCGCAGGCACTCGCGACGGCCGAAGGTCCCTTTCGCACCACGGCCAGCACACCGCACTCAGACCTGTCAGTGGCTGCCCGCACATCCGGACGGTGGACCGCCGGGCTCGTAGCCGACGCCACCGGCAGGTGTATCCCGGCAGGGATTGCCAAGAACGTGCGCAAGGATCTGGGCCAAGCCGACTATTGGCTGCGGATCGGCAAACCTGACCTAGCCGCCGAAGCCTATACGGCGGGAGCGTCGCGGGTCTCCCACGCCGCCGATGCGGTTCAGCCCGAGGTCGCCAAACGCCTGTTGCGCGACCTCGATATGTACCGGCGGTGGTCATTGATGGCGGCTGAGCTGGGTTGACGCCCTCCGGTCCTACTCTCGGCAACGGTTCCCCGCTGCTCGCACCTTGGGTCGCCTGCAGCGTGATGGCACCACGTGGATGCCACTACGTTCGAGCATCGCTCGTCCAGTTTCGACTCAGAAGCGGGTAGGCCCGCGAGCCGCCAGCGCTACTTCGGCCGCTTTGGCGTCGGTGTTGAGAGCCAGGTCGCGGGCGGTTGTTGTCGCCACCTGCTTCACGGCTGCTGCTGCGTTGACCACCTCTCGCTCGAACGCTGCCGCTGCTGCGGCCGCCGCAAGCGCTGCCTGGGTCGCAGCAGAGGCGACGGCAGTGGCTACTGCTGCAGCTGCCAGCGCTGTCTCCTCCGCGGTGGCGATCGCAGCCGCGTCAACGGTGGCAGCGAGCTGTAGGGCTGCGAGGGCGCCTTCCTCCTCACTGCCGGAGGCAATTGATGCCGAGACAATGTCAGCGGCCTTGGAGGCGGCGATGGCTACTCGTACGGCGAGGGCATCGGCCCGGGTCTGGATGTCACTAGCCGTCTGGGCAGCCGTGTCTGCCATGTTGAGAGCCGCACTGGCAGCAGCACCGGCCTTCACGTCACGGGCGTGCGAGGCGGCCTCGGCGGTCATGAGAGCCGCTGCTACCACTGACTTTTTGGTGGCGGTAGCAGATTTGGCCACGTGCTTGGCTTCGCGGGCGGCCGCAATGTCGACCTGTGCGCCGGCGACAAATGCGTTGGCCTCCGCGAGAACAGAAGCAGCAGATGATGGCTCCCGAGAGCTCACTTCAGAAGCCCCACGTATCAACGCAATACGTAAGGCGTCGAGCCCAGAGCCACGCCTGGCACTACGGCCGATCAGCGTGGCCAAGGCCTTGGCCTGCATCGCTGTCATGGTTAGCACGACGTTCGCGGGGGAACTATCGCCCCGGCCTGATGAGCTTGTCGTACCCTCGGTGCCCATTGCCGCTGCTCCTTCACAGATGTCAACGTCTCCGTCTTCACACTACGCGGACGAATACGACGCAACATGTTGGTGTGACTCATAGATGGGCATGCGCCGGCCCCGCTCGTGAGGCGCAGGGTGCCCTCGTTTCGTCAGCTGCCAACTACCGGGCCGGGCTGCGAACCTGCATCGAGTCGCGGATCTCGGTGAGCAGGGCAACCTCTTCACTGGGCGACTCTGTCCTCGGTTCGACTCCTCTGGCGCGACGCTCCGCAAGCTTGTTCAGCGGCATGACCACCATGAAGTAGATGCCGGCGGCGACGCACACGAAGTTGACAAGCGGGGTCAGCAGTAGGCCGATGCTGAACTCCGCCTGGTTCAGTGTGAACTCGCCGACGCTGTCGAGGTTCGGCTTGCCGGCAACGGAAGCAATGAGGGGGTTGATCAGGCCTTGGAGGAGTCCGCTCACGACCTTCGCGAAGGCTGCACCGATGACGACGGCGACCGCGAGGTCAACGACGCTGCCTCGCATCAAGAAGTTCTTGAAACCCTTCAGCATGAGTCTCCTTTTCGGGTAGAGGAATGCAAGCCGACGAGTTTAGCGAGCGCCCGGCCAGCCTAGGGAAGTGTCCACCCACCGATCGGGTGCCTGCCCGAACGCAAGCGGATTGACAGGAGTTCTGTGACTCCAATCTCATACACGTCCACCGGTATCGCCTGCGACCGTGCCGGCCCCGGCGGCGATCTGGACGATGCTGGACGCGGCGGGTCTGTCGGCTCGGGTGCCTGCTGGCCAGCCCGGACATGTCGCAGCGTCAATGAGGCAGGACGTCTACATGGGCCGCGCGAGGTGGTAGATGCCCAAGTTGTTTACGGGCATGCGATGGCTTTGTGGGCATTAAATGGGTTCGGCGGCCCTCCGTGAAAGAGGACCGCAACCCTGCAGGCCCGTGACCTGCACTGATGGTGCGCCGTGAGGGATTTGAACCCCCAATCCGCTGATTCGGACTACTCAGTTGTCATCAGTTGTCGCTTGTTGTGGAAGCCATTGCGCTACTGCGAAATCTGCACTTTCTCATCATTGGGAAGTTGTGGCGGGTTGTGGTCAAAAGATGTCGCCAAAAGCGTGTGTGGCGGACCACAGACCCCCGGCGCGAGGGACGCTGCTGGTAGCCATGGCTTGTTTCGTATGAGGTCAATCCCCGGCGTTCGCTGCGAGCGAGGGGAACGGGTCAGCGGTTGGCAGGGAGGCTCTGTCTCCGGCGCGCATCCATTGCCGATCCGCGGGCGCCTCGGCGACTGGGAAGACGGACGATCGAAACACGACCGCACAAGTACCCGGTACAGCGTGCGTCATTGCGGCTCCTCTCTGTTGTCAAGAGGGCGGTTTCGGCGCCGCCGAGTGTGCGCCGGCGCTTGTCGCCGTCAAGGTCGTTCGTCCAGTGGGGCGCTCCACCTTGACGGCTCCGGCGCGTCGGCGCGATCAGCGAGGAGCCGACGCCGCGCAGGGGTTCGCATGCGGCTTGGTGGCCGGGTAGCGTCGGGTGTGCGGGTCCGGGAAGTGATTGATCTGAAGTATCGATGTGCAAAGGTAGGTCGACCGCGCTGGATTCGTCAGACGCCCCGCAGCGCCCTCCCGGACCCGCTCCACGCTTCGCAGCACCGGGGCGCTGCTGGTCGGCGATCAGCTGGCGATAGATGCCGTCGGAGAGCCTGCGCTTGAGACACCGCATCGCCTCCATCGGCTTCTTGCCCTCAGCGCGCTTAAGCCGGTAGTAGGCCCGACCCTCGGTGTCGAGACGGACCTGGGTCACCGCGGCGATATGGATCATGTGGTTCATCCGCCGGTTTCCCGCTCGGGAGAGCCGGTGCCGGTTCTGCTCACCAGAGGACGCGTCCAGTGGTGCCGTGCCGGTCCATGACGCGAAGCGGTTGCGGTCAGCGAACCTGGATATGTCACCGACGTCGGCCAGGACTCGGGCGGCCACGACTGGGAGCGGTCACCAAGGTCTGCGTGAGCGATCATCGCCTGCCCGACCGGGGCGAGCCAGCGGCCGATGTTCGCGTCCCAGGCCCTCCATCCCGCAGCGAAACGGTCCCTGGTATCTCGCTTCTGATCCCGGATCTGGTCCTCGCTGGCTGTCATCCGTGCCTCCGGGCTCCGGCATAGCAGCGTGGCGACCGCTTGGGGTTGGGGCAAAAAAGTCTGCTGGCGAGCCTACGCGCCCCAGGGATGCCCACAACGCATTTCGCCGCCTCTCTGCCCGGTTGAGGTTCCGGCGACGCGTGAAGATAGCCATCGACGTGACCGCCTGCGGCTGACAGACGCATTCTCATACTTGTTAAGCACGTGATCCGCGCGGTCTCGAAAGTGAATCTTTTCGCCGCGAGCCCACCACGGTGGCGGCGTCGATGGTCTGGGGTTGCGGTCACCGGGTCCCCCACCTGGTCGGCAAGGGCAACAAACCAGCCACCATGCCGCTGACCGTCCCGGCGCTCCGCGTCATAGAGGCCTGCCGCGGCCAGCGGGCCT
>JACMPC010000127.1 GCA_014377705.1 Dermatophilaceae bacterium | reverse complement strand
CCTCGGCCTCGGCACGCTCCTGCGCTCCACCGCCGCCACCGTGACCGTTGCCCTGACCGTCCTACTGCTGCTGCCAGGCACCCTCAGCTTCATCACCCTGGACTGGGTGCAGACCATCGTCAGCTACCTGCCCCTGCCGGCGTCCTCAACGTTGCTCACCACCGGGACGACCGACGTGCCGGGTGGCGACCTCTCCACGCACGCAAGCCTGATCGTGGTCGCCGCATACGCTGTCGTCCCGATCGTGGCGGCCGCCGTGGCGCTGCGCCGCCGCGACGCATGACGCTCTCCATCTCGAAGATCCCAAGGATCTGAGCACCATGGCTGCGGAGAACATCGCCGTCACCGAACACCTGGTGCTGCGCCCGATGGCGAGCGGCGACGCCCCGGCGCTGGCGGCATACCGCAGCGACCCGGTGCAGGCCCGCTACCAATCGTGGGAGACGCCCTACCCAGTGGACAGCGCCCAGGCGCTCATCGCCGAGATGCGCGAGGTGCGGTTCGCGCAGCCCGGCTCCTGGCTCCAGGTCGCCATCGAGACCGCCGGGCGACTGATCGGCGACGTCGCGGTCCGCGTCGACGCGGGCGATCCCCGCCAGGCCGAAGTCGGGTTCACGCTCGCCGCTGACGCGCAAGGCCGCGGGTTCGCCACGGAGGCACTGCGCGCGGTCATGTCGCTGCTGTTCACCGAGCACGGCATGCACCGGATCACCGCCGACTGCGACACCCGCAACGACCGCTCAGTGGCACTGCTCGAGCGCGTCGGCATGCGCCGCGAAGCGCACCACCGGAAATCCGCCTGGTGGAAAGGCGAGTGGACCGACGAGTACGTATACGCCGTCCTCGCCGAGGAGTGGCGGGACGAGAAGCGTGGGGGCCACTAGGCGGGAACCCGGAAGTCTGGTGCGCCTGGTGTTTCTCGCAGCGGCGGCGACCGCCTCCGCTTCAGGGGACCCGCACGGATGACCGGTTCCTGTGCCGACGGCCCCAGCTCGGTCGCCGCGGCCTTCAACTGCAACATGCACCGCGCTGCTCGCCTACTAGCGCCCGTCCGGTTATGCCGCGATCCGGGTAGTCGACAGGCGGCGAAAGGACGCGTCCTGAATATGGCTCGAACGCTGAACCCACTCGCCGACGTCTTCGCTTAGAGCGCCTCCAAACATGGCTCGCATGGCATCGTCGTCCCGGCCAATCTTCCGAAGCCATCAAAGGACATGGTGGGCCACGAGTTTGTTCAGGTAGGCCACATCCGTCTTCCCGCTGAACTCGAACTTCACCTTGCCCAAGCCCGAGAACCACAACTCAAGCTCGGCGTCCAAGTCGAACGTGCCCGCGGTCTCGACCAAAAAGGCCTGGATCTTGGCCATAGGTAGCGAGGTGAAGTCCTTCTTCTTGCCGGTCATCCCCTGAACATTTACCGCGATGATCCGCTTGCTCGTGAAGACGACATAATCTCGCATGCCCTTGTAGGCCACGAAAGCCTGTTCGCCCTCGATAAGCAACGGGTTGATCTGATCGGCTACCTGGCCGAGGTCGACTTGGCTGAGCTTTACGAAACTGGCGTTCCGAAAGTCGATCATGCACGTGACCCTACGCAACGGAGACAAACCGATGGGCACTCCTTCATGGCCGGCACCATCACGACAGCCGACTCCAGCAGTCTCGGCGGAGCACCTTCCGATCGCGACTCTCGGCGGTTCGGCCCGCGGATGCGGCGGGACCCCTGTGCCTCCTCTCGATAAGAAGGGTGCGGGCGCGCCGTGACGGACCAACGCGGGGAACAGATCCGGTCGACGTGCCTGGCGGACCTGTCCGTCTCGCGGCGGAGTGACGCATGTCGTCAACTCGCACGGATCAAGCAGTTGCGGATGTTTCGGTCAGGTCGTGGAGTCCTGGGCTTGCCGGCACGTGGGCCGTCGGACTCAAAGCCACTCAGGGCGTCAGCGAGGCGCCCAGCTTTGTCGCGACCTTCTCCGCCTCAGCTGCAGTCGCAAACGTGAACGACACGTTGCCGGTGGTGAGGGGGGCCTTGACCACAGGGGCGGAGAGAACCTTGCCATCAAGGAGAATCGCCAACTGCTTCTCGACCGCCTTACCGGTAACATCGCCGAACTTGCTGGCGCCTGCCTTGTCGAACTCCGCGTTGACGGTCTGCCTATCCTGGCCATCGCGCGTGACGGATGTGGGCGTCACGACGACCAGCGACTCGCCCAACTCGTAGGTGATGGTGCCTGCCCTGTTGCACGCGCTGCCCGGGCTGTCTGATGTCAGGGGTAGGGCGCTGCACGGGCCCTCCGCCGACGATTTCACGAGACGCATCTGCAGCGGCGGTTTAGGCGAACCGCGGTTGGCCGCGCTGCAGCCAGCGACGATAGACGCGACGGCGAACAGGGCAGTGACGCGGGCGAAGGACCGGGTGCGCATTTGTTGAGTGTAGGTGCGACCCACTCGTGGTTTCGACGGAGGGTTGGGAGAGCAATCGGCTGCCTCTCGAGTGATGCCGGTGGCCACGAGGGTCCTTCGACAGAGGCCCGGGCGACGCCCGCACATCGGCAGACATCCGGTAAACACGCCAGAGGTCCTTGCCCGTCTTGCGGCGGTATGACGCGGCCTATGACAATCCCTAGAACGACCGGATCAAGCAGATACGTGCGATCACTTGTAGTGGAAGCGCGCCTGCAGGATGACGAGGTCGTCGCCATCAACGAGGTATACGAGACGGTGTTCTTCGCTGATGCGTCGGGACCAGGCTCCGGCGAGCATGTGGCGAAGTGGCTCTGGCTTGCCGATGCCCGAGGTGGGGTCCCGCAGGGCGTCGTCGATCAACCGGTTGATTCGTTTGACAGTGGCCCGGTCCACTCCGAGCCAGTAGGTGTAGTCGCCCCATCCGTGAGGGGTGAAGACCAGCCTCACCGGGTCAGGTCGTGCTCTTCGCGCTGGCCTGTTCTTGCCTGTTGAAGGCTCTCGATCAGGCGTTTGGCGTTCGCGGGCACTCGCAGCAGGTGCGCGGTCTCCTCTAGTGCGTCATAGTCGGCTCGAGATAGGAGCACGGCGTCTCCTCGCCGCGAGGTGATCTCAATCGGTGTCCTGTCATCGTTGACCTTTTCGATCAACGGGAACAGGTTCTTGCGCGCCTCGCTCGCAGTGACCGCCATCGATGGCTCCTTCGTAGTTGTACGATTTATGGTACCACTATTGGATGCGGTTGAATCGAGCTCGTCGGTGACGGTGAGCCCGGATTGGTGTTACCGCACATCGGCTACCGGTAACAGGTCTAGCTCGGCGTCGCGGAGTCGCCAAACAGGCCGTCCGGATGGCCGTCGACACCCGACTCGTCGCATGTCTAACTGATGCGATCGTCCTCTAGGTGGCTGGTGTCTTTCGTTCTCCATGATTTCAAGGCACAACATGTAGCACCGGGAGTGCGCTGAAATGCCAACATATTGTGGCCATCCCACCCATGTCGCCGTCAACAACGCGTTTGACACCTCGCACCTAGGCAGGCGCGTCGCGGACCGGGTAGAAATCCTCCTGCATGGCCCGGATCGAGTCGAGGGCGAGAGGACCGCCGCGGCTTGCCCGCTGTCCAGTCAGACTGCCGCTGGTCGCGGACGCCATGATCAACTTCTCCGGGCGGTGGGAGACCACGCCCCACTCATCATGCATCTCGGTCGATACCACGAGGGGAAGGGACGTTCAGGTCGAAACGGACTCCCAGCATCCGGATTCCGAAACAGAGCGCGGCGGCGCCTACGGCCGCCGGGGCGTCAGGCGCCCCGAGTTGGTCGGCGATCACCACCACGAGCGCGCCCGCCAACGCCGGGATCGCGTATAGCTCGCTGCGCAACACGACCGGGATCCGACCGATCAGCATGTCCCGCAAGGTTCCCCCGCCCACGGCCGTGATCGCGCCGAGGATGACCGCCTGAACGAGACCGACGTTAAAGTCCAAAGCCTTAAGCGCCCCGCTGACTGCGAAGAGGCTCAGGCCGACCGCATCCAACACCAGGATCGGAAGCTTCAACCGGTGCATGTGTGGGCCGAAGGTGACCGCCACCAGGCCTCCCAAGGCCGCAACCGCCAGGTAGCGCCAGTCGCTGAACGTCGCGGGCGGCAGTGAGTCGATGAAGACGTCGCGGATGATTCCACCGCCCAGGGCGGTGAACATACCGAGCGTGAGTACCCCCACGACGTCGAGCCTCGCCACCCGGATCGCGGTCAGCGACCCGTCCAGCGCGAACGCGAAGGTGCCGATCAGATCCAAAGCCAGAAGCAACAGTGATGAGGTGTCCACCGGACATGTCTACCGTCTCGTGGTCAGGCTTACTGGGGTGGGGAGCCACCGCCCATACAAGGCGGATCGCTGCTCCGCAGCGCCTCGAGAGACGCCACCTTCATTCCGGCCGAGCGACAACGGTCGAGGATGTAACGGCTGCCGGCGACTCCATGCTCGCGACCTTCTGTCACGCCCTGCTGGAAGGTAAGGGTTCGGTCGACACCTTCTACGTACGGCCACGCAGCCGCTGCCCTCACTATCGCCAGCCCCACACCGTTCGCCTGGTCGACGAGCTGACGATCCGCGACACCGAGCTGGTCGGCTGGCTCGACATCACCCGCAGAATAATGGTCGTGTTCCACTCCGACGGGGTGCTCACCCAATTCGAGGGCTACGAGCAGCTGCTGGAGTTCGACTGGGAGGGATACCGGGAGAAGTACGGCAATATCCAGCGGCTGGATCGGTTACTGGAGGCGGAGGGGGACAGCACCAACCGCTACAAGCTGGCCAAGCAGGCCGATGTCCTGATGTTGCTGTTCCTGCTTTCGCGCGAGGAGCTACAGGAGCTGCTAGCGAATCTGGGCTACGAGGTGAGCGCCGCCCAGCTCACCGCAACCGTTGCCTACCATCTGGCGCACACCTCACATGGGTCGACGCTGAGCGGATCGGTGAGCGCCTGGGTTCTGGCCCGCTACGAGCCGGAGCAGGCCTGGCAGTTCCTCTTGGGTGCGCTGGAGAGCGACATCGGCGACGTGCAGGGTGGGACGACCGCCGAGGGCATCCACCTTGGGGCCATGGCCGGCACGGTCAACATCGTGCTGCGCTGCCTGACCGGTATGCAGGCACGTGGGGAGGTGCTCCGGTTCGAGCCGACTTTCCCTCCGGAGGTCAAAGAGCTCGAGTTCAGCGTGCACTACCGGGGGGCACCGCATCGACGTCGCAATGGCCGTGGACTACAGGGCAGTCGAATCGCGCTCCGGTGGCGCGCCGCCCATCCAGGTCCTCGTCCAGGACAAAACCATCGACCTCAGGCCGGGTGCGCGGCACAAGTTCTCGCTGCAGCGCCGGACCTGACCCTGAGTCCGTCATTTGTGCGGCCCGGATATCCCGGGACACCGATGGCGTGGCGTCGCCACGAATACACCGCAATTCTGGGTCAGAACGATGGCCGGAGAGCGATCGGCTATCGGAACGGGTTGGGCCGCAAGCCAAGGGCGGCGGCCGCGTCCTTCTGGGCGGAAAGACGCGCTCGCTGTGCCGGGCGCACTGGATTCGTCGAGTTCGCGCAACGCGCTGTCATCGGCATTATGTCGGATCATGTTTGTCGACCGTTTGCCGTCCCGATCACCGAAAGACCAGCGGGCGCCGTCGGGGGACCTGAGCATCCTGGCCGCTGATCGTCGCGAGGATCCCCGTGAGGGGATCGGTGTGGAGTGGGCCGTTCGGCGTTCATCGCAGCTGGTGAAGGTCGAGGATCGCGCAGGCACGGCGGGCGACGGTGCTTCGGATAACGGGCATGCCCTCCGCAGTGAGTTCGGAGCGGGCCTGGGCCTGCAGGGCAGGTCGCAGCCCGTCAGTCTCGGCCAGTCGTGCCTCCATTTCGGCGAGTTCGCAGGCGTCTATGGCTTGGTCGGCTCCGGGAGTCTGGGTGTCCCACCACGGTCCGGCTTCGGCCACCCTTGCGGGCGAGCGGCTGCCTGGGTCCCGGGCAACGGCCAGCAGGGCTTGTTCCATCGAGGCCGGCGGCCATCCCCGGGTCACCACAGCCAGCTTGATGACGACCGCCAGGCACCGAGCGGTCCACCGGGCGGTCGGTTTGCCCAGCACTTGGCGTGCGGTCATGCACTGACGAGCCAGCTCGTCGAGGTTGGTGATGGCGCAGGCTTCGAGCAGGTCGTGGCCTGCCTCCTCCACCGCCGCAGGCCGGCCGCGGCGTGAGGGGGTAGGGGGAGGAGGTTTGTCGGTAAGGATCTCTGGGTTGTGCCGCACTTTTGCGGCCACCCTGGCCGCAGAAATGCGGCCGGGGGTAGCCGCATTCTTGCGGCTGCCGGTTGTGCAGGGTTCGGGGGTGGCCGCAGATGTGCGGCCACCCCCATCGGCGGTCGCCACGCTGGCCGGGGCGGTGGTGCGCACGTGGTACCGGTTAGACAGGAACTGTTCACCTTTGCGGCGGTGTTCGACGCGGACGATGCCGGCTTCGGTGAGCTGGCGCATCGCCCGGTCGATGGCGTCGACCGAGCGGCGCAGTCGCCGGGCCAGGGTTTGCCGGGACGGCATACGGGACCCGGAGCCGTTCCCGTAGCGAAGCAGCAGGGAGTAGAGGCGGAACGCACCGTCGGAGATGTCCGCGTCGATTACCCATTCGGGGACGATCGCGAAGCGCGTTCCTCCACGACCAGGGTTGCGGCGGCGGGCGGCGTGGTGGGCGTCGGTGGGGCTTGTCGGGTCACGGTGATGGCCTTTCGAGCATGCGGACTGAGGGTGGGCAGGGCTGAATCGACCGCTGCCTCCCGAAGTGGTAGCGCGTCAGGGATGGATCGGGGAGATGCACCAGGGACTGCAGGGACTGCAGGGACGCAGTGGTGTCATGCGATCTGCGTGTGGGCGCATTTGTGGGCGCAGACTGTTTACGGAGGTCTGGCATTGGCCGATACTGGGCAACAGCAACGGTCCCCGACTTCGTGCTCAGCCAGCACGGGGCGAGAGGCGTTGATACGCAACGGAATTCGCCTCACCTCCTTACGGATCAGAAGGTTGGGGGTTCGAATCCCTCCGGGCGCGCTCTGTT
>JACMPC010000014.1 GCA_014377705.1 Dermatophilaceae bacterium | reverse complement strand
GCTGCTGCGGACGCGCCGGGTCGGGCCAGTGTGGCGGGACGTGGTCCGGAGCCAGCTGGACCGCGAGGCGGACGTCGCGGCCCTGGAGCGTCGTCCAGTCCTCCGAGCGATGCACGACATCCTGCACTGCCCGCCTGTCGCGGGGAGACGAGTCGATTGCGTTCTTGTCAATCCGTACTCGTACCGCCGTGCATCCGCTCATGCCGCTGGCCGTGTGCGCGCCGGATTGCGAACGTGGAGAACGGCACTGACCTGGCGTTCATGCTTCTCGGACCGTCGGCAAGTTCACGGACGAGGGCAACGACCTCCGCCGGTGCCGTCGCGGGAGTTCCCGCACGGAACGGAGGCTGAGGGTCGCACTCGATACTCAGGTGGATTGCCTGGGCAACGGTGTCGCTCGTGAGCATGGCGGCGAGCGGCAAGGCCACGTCGATCCCGGCGGAGACTCCAGCCGCCGTCACGCACTTCCCATCGATCACCACCCTGGCCTCCTCGTGCACTGCGCCGAAGTCCGCAAGCTTGTCCACAGACCGCCAGTGCGTGGTTGCCCGTCGCCCGCGAAGGAGACCCGCAGCGCCAAGCAGCACACTTCCGGTGCAGACCGCAGCCGTGCACGCCGTCGCCGCGTCGCGCATCAACCCGGTCCAGTACGCCTCGGTCTCGCTGTCACCGCTCGCGCAGCCGAGGACACCTTCTACCGTCGGCACTGACGCCGGTCGCGATGACGACGGCTCGGGGAGACGGCCCAGCCGTTGCGGCTGAGCTTGCCGTTGGTCGCGTCCAGGAACACGCAGGGAAACGCGATGTGCCTCATGGTGCAGGTCCGCCAGATCGCGACGTCGGCGTCGAGCTGCGCGCAGATCCGGGGGACCTCACTCCGGCGGATGCCGTTGCTGCCCATCGCGATCACCAGGTCACCGACGCGCCTGGTTGAGACGCCCTCGACGTAGGCCTGCATCACGACCGCATGCAAGGCAGCATCGATCACTCGGCGCGGCGCGAGCAGGGCCGGGAACAACGACCCTGACCGCAGCTTCGGGATCCTCACCGTCAGGCCACCGGCGGCGGTCGTGACGAGCTTGCCGCGAGTGTCGTTGCGGTGGGTCGGGCGGTCGTCGGTGCACTGGTGCGCAGCGCCGCTGTGCTCCGTCGCCTCCGCGTCAATCTCCGCCCGGCCGACGCTACCGAGCAGCCGGCGCAGGAGCGCACCGCCGTCGGCGGTGCGGAGCATCTTGATCACCTCGAGCAGGACGGAATCGTCCAGGGCCATCGTGTTGAGCTCTTCTCTGTGAGTTCCTTGGTCGGATCTCACAGAGCCGCACGCGGTGGTGGGTCAACCCTGGGGACCGAAACGGTGACGATCAAGGGCCAGAGCTCCACCACTCCCGGGGACTCAGCCACCGAAGGTCGGCTCCACCGGCGAGGAGCCATGATGCGTGCGCATGGCGGGGATCGGGAACACCTACCTGAAAGCTCAAATCCGTGCGCTTGAGCGCAGGCAGCCAGTCTTTCGTCCTGAACGTGTCGCGAGACAACGGGTCTGCGCCGGGGCGCAGTGTTGAGGGGAACAGCACGTCATCGCGGGACAGGCGACGCTCGGCGACGTGGGCGCTGATGAGTTCGGTCAGCGGTTGACCGACGGTGAGGGTGCGGTGCTGGTCATCCGTGGGCGTTGGAATCGTCCGGGCCTTGCCGACGGCCTTGGGCGACGCGGTTGTTGTCTCGGGGTGGACGCGAGGACCCGTTCGCGGACAGCGCGTCGAAAGATCGTCTTGAGCATCGAGTGGTCCTTCCGCGCAGCGAAGATGTGTCGCTTGTTGCGCTGCGAATGCCGGGACGGTGGGCCCCCATCACATTCTCTGCAATAGTTTGTCCCGGTCGTCGCTCGTCGCCGGCCTCGGACCTTAGGGAGCAACCCGTGAGCCTGGACCCGTGCGTCACCAATCCGG
>JACMPC010000126.1 GCA_014377705.1 Dermatophilaceae bacterium | reverse complement strand
GCTCAGCGGCAATCCTCGCCTGCTCGTCCTCCAGGCTCTTCTGCTTCTGCCTGGCGGCCTCTTCAGAGGCGCCCTCGGCCTTGGCCTTGTCGATATCCGACTGGGAGGTGCCGCTGCAGGCCGACAGCAGCGACGCACCGATGGCGAGAACCACAACAGGACGACATAAGGTCTGGCCTGGCATCACGCTTTCAGGCTTTGGCACAAACCACTAAAAGAATATACAAAAGGGTCACTTCCAGGCGGCTAGCGAGGATCCTTGCCGTGCGTCGGCTAGCCCGGCGGGCGGCTCCTGGGTCAGAGACCGCCGACCCGGCCGTTGCGGGTGAGCGACCAGGCGTCCTCTGCGCCCTCGTCCTCGACCTCTTCGAGGGTGTCTGTGTCCACCGGATCATGAGGCTGGAGACCAGCCGGACCCGTCGGAGGGGTTGCGCCCCCCGGCGCCGGGACGGTGTCGCTGCGCTCGAGCCGATCGGGTCGCGGCACGGCCGCCCCGTCATAGACCGGGTCGGTGTCGGGGACCTCGTCACCGCGCAACAACGCCAGCGTGGTCGCCAGGTCGTCGAACCTGACCAGGACGTCACGGGCCTTCGAGCCCTCTGACGGACCCACGACGCCACGGGACTCCAGCAGGTCCATCAGCCGGCCGGCCTTGGCGAAACCGACCCGCAGCTTGCGCTGCAGCATCGAGGTCGAGCCGAACTGGGTGGTGATGACCAGCTCGGTGGCCTGCAGCAGCAGCTCCAGGTCATCGCCGATGTCGTCCTCGACCACCTTCTTGCTCGCGACGACGCTGACGTCGTCGCGATAGTGCGGGGTGAGCTGACCCTTGACGTGTTTGACGACCGCCTGGATCTCGGACTCGGTGACCCAGGCGCCCTGCACCCGCATCGGCTTGGAGGTGCCCATCGGCAGGAACAGCGCGTCACCCTGGCCGATGAGCTTCTCGGCGCCCGGCATGTCCAGGACGACCCTGGAGTCCGTGACCGAGGAGGTCGCGAACGCCATCCGGGACGGGATGTTGGCCTTGATCAGACCAGTGACGACATCGACGGACGGGCGCTGCGTTGCCAGCACCAGGTGGATTCCCGCGGCCCGGGCGAGCTGGGTGATACGAACGATCGACTCCTCGACGTCGCGTGGCGCCACGATCATCAGGTCGGCAAGCTCGTCAACGATGATCAGCAGGTAGGGGTAGGGGTGGATGACCCGCTGCGACCCGGGCAGCACCTTGAGGGTGCCGGCCCTGACCGCCTTGTTGAAGTCGTCGACATGCTTGAACCCATAGGCCGCAAGGTCGTCATAGCGGGTGTCCATCTCGCGGACCACCCACTGCAGCGCCTCGGCGGCCTTCTTGGGGCTGGTGATGATCGGCGTGATCAGGTGCGGGATCCCCTCGTAGCCGGTCAGCTCCACCCGCTTGGGGTCGACCAGGATCATCCGCACCTCATCGGGCGTCGATCGCATCAGGATCGAGGTGATCATCGAGTTGACGAAGCTGGACTTGCCAGAGCCGGTGGCGCCGGCCACGAGCAGGTGCGGCATCTTGGCGAGGTTGGCGATGACGAAGCCGCCCTCGACGTCCTTGCCCACGCCGACGACCATCGGGTGCTCGTGGTTGCGCGCCGTCTGGCTGCGCAGCACGTCGCCGAGGCTGACCTTCTCGCGGTCGGTGTTGGGGATCTCGATGCCGATCGCGTGCTTGCCGGGGATCGGGCTCAGGATGCGAACATCGGCCGAGGCAACGGCATACGCGATGTTCCTTGACAGCGCCGTGACGCGTTCCACCTTGATGCCCGGGCCGAGCTCTACCTCGTAGCGGGTGACCGTCGGGCCGCGGCTGAAGCCGGTGACCTGGGCGTCGATGTCGAACTGGTCGAGCACCTCGGTCAGCGAGTCGACCACGGTGTCGTTGGCGACGCTTCGGGTCTTGTGCGGGCGGCCGGCCTCGAGCAGCGTGTTGACCGGGAGGGTGTAGGTGATGTCGCCGGCCAGCGAGAGCTGTTCGACCCGCTGCGGCATCGGGGTGGTCGGCGGTGCCTCCAGGGGCCTGCCCCGCAGGACGACGTCCGCCACGGCCGGGGCGCCCGCCGCGCCTGACGCGGTGCCTGCCCCGAATTCCCCTGGTGCCGCTGCCGCCCCGGAAGCTCCGGGGGCCAGGACGCCGGGCGCGGTGGGGCGCTTCTCTCCAGGCCGGAACGCGGCCGCGGCAGCGGCAGCCCGCTGGGCCTTGTCTGCCTTGTCGGCTTTGGCCTTCGCCACGATGGCAGCCTGCCGGAAGGCCTCGTCGCCATCGAACGGTCCCGTGTTGACGGGGCCTGGCCGGCGGCGTCTAAGTTTGCGGGTCTCATCCGGGTCGATCTGATCGGCCTCGGCAGCAGTTCCGTCCTCGTTCAGATCGCTCTGGTGCGGCTGGTGCAGCGCCCAGTCGCGCACCTCGGCCAGGCGGGCGGGGATCATCCGGACCGGAGTGGCCGTCATGACCAGCAGCCCGAAGAACCCCAGGAGGATCAGCAGCGGCACGGCCCCCACGGTCTTGATGGCAGCGACGACCGGGCTCGAGGCCAGGAACCCGATCATTCCGCCGCCATCGCGCATCGCCTGCCCGCCGTCCGGCGGACTGGGCAGGCCGGCGGAGATGTGGACCAGACCGGCCGCGGCGAAGGTCAGTGCCGTCGTGCCGATCGTGATGCGGTTCGTCGACGCCTGGTCCCCGGGAGCACGCAGCATCCCGACGCCGAACAGCAGCAGGGCGATCGGGACGACGTAGGCCACCCGGCCGAAGGTGCCCGCCACGACCGCATGGACGACGTCCCCGGTGGTGCCCTGCATGCCCCACCACTCGCTGGCTGCGACCAGGACGGCCAGGGCGAGCAGGAAGAAGCCGACGCCATCACGGCGGTGCTCCGGCTCCAGCTCGCTGGCGGTGCGCCCGATCCGGCGCACCGTGCCGCCGGCCACGTGGGCAAGGCCCATCCAGGTGCCCCGGATGGCTCTCACCGGCAGGGGCGCCCGCTTGACCCTGGCTCTGGACGGCCTGGCCGCAGGCCTGCGCTGTGCGGGCTTGCGCTGTGCGGGCTTGCGCGGCGCAGGCTGGCCGTTGCGTCCCCGGGCAGGGGTGGACGGCTTGCCGCGTCCCCCGGGCTTCGGACGCGGAACAGGGGAAGTCGTACGAGTCACCACGGGCGCCACGGTACGCGAAAGAGCCGCGGGTATCACGCACCACACGCCCCCACGACAAACCTAGGGACTGTGCGACCACAAACTCGACAAACCTAGGGACTGTGCGACCACAAACCGACAAACCTAGGGACCTTGCACGCCACGTGTCTCACATCATGAAAAGAAATGACGACGGACTAGGCCAACAGGGCCGTCACGACTACCTTTTGCATCAAGGTCACGAGTGCCAGCGTTCAGCCCCGGCTTGCTGGCCGGCAACCCTCCCACCGCGGCGGGGTGCTCCGGGTGACGACCGGGCCGAGCCCGCAGTCCGCGAGCCGGCAAGCGCGGGCCTGCGGCTTACGTCACCGAAGGTCCACCGGACTTTCAGGAGCTGAACTGCATGTCGATCTCCACCATCAGCCGCCAGGTGCACCACCCGGTCAAGGACGTGAGCACCCTGCCGAAGCCCAGGCCGACGGGGCTCTCGATACTGAAACGCGACCACCCTCGCGCGACCCCACCCCAGGCCTCGACAGCATTCGAGGGCCCTCCAAGGACTGTTTCGGCTGATCTGGGAGTCCCGACCCTTCATCGTACGGTCGTCGACTACGCGAACTTCGACCATGCCGCGTCAACGCCCGCGTTGGAGTCGGTCAAGATCGCCGTCGATGCGGCCCTTCGCACCTACTCCTCCGTGCACCGGGGAAACGGCTACGCCTCTCGCATCACCAGCGAGTGGTACGAGGATGCCCGCGCCCAGGTCCACGGCTTCGTCGGAGCGCGCGAGGAGGACCTCGTGGTCTTCACGCGCAACTCGACGGACTCGCTGAACCTCCTCGCCCGGTGCCTTCCCCGGCAGACGACCACCTTCGTCTTTGAGTCCGAGCACCATGCCGCACTGCTGCCGTGGAACCCGGCGCGCACGGTCCGGATCCCCGTGCCCGGCAGTGAACAGGACGCCCTGATCCTGCTTGAGGATGCCCTTCGCGACGCAGCCGGGACGGCCCCCGGCCCGCTGCTGGTGGTCGTGACCGGTGCTTCGAACGTCACCGGGGAGCTGTGGCCGGTCGAGTCGATCGTGAGCACTGCCAGTCGGTATGGCGCCCGAGTGGTTCTCGACGCGGCCCAGCTCGCCCCCCACCGGAAGATCGACATCGAGGCGCTCGGGGTCGACTACGTGGCCTTCTCAGGCCACAAGCTCTACGCCCCGTTCGGCGCAGGCGTACTTGCCGGGCGGGCCGACTGGCTGAACGAGGCCGCGCCCTACCTGCTCGGGGGTGGGGCGACCGCCTCAGTGACCAGCGGTAGTACCCGGTGGAACGATGGTGCGGCCAGGCATGAGGCCGGTAGCCCGAACGTCATCGGGGCCATCGCCATCGCGGCCGCCTGCGCTTCGTTCGAAACGCATCGAGACGCCATCGAGGCACACGAGGCGGCACTGGCCGAGCAGCTGAGCACGGGCCTGGCAGCGGTGGACGGCGTCACGACGTACTCGATCTTCGGCCCTGGGCACGAGCGAGTGGGCGTCAGCACCTTCACCATCAAAGGTCTCGACTCCTCTCTGGTGTCCGCCGTGCTGTCGGCGGAGTACGGCATCGGCGTCCGCGACGGCAAGTTCTGCGCCCACCTGCTGGTCGACGCCCTTCTCCTGGACCCGCACGACGACGACTCCCCCGGAGCAGCCGTGCGCGCCAGCGTAGGCCTGGCCAACAACGCGGAGCACGTGAGCCGGCTGCTCGGCGCGATCGCCACCCTTGCCAGCGACGGTCCCGCGTTCCGTTACCGGCACACCCCGACGGGCTGGGTCCCCGTCGAAGACCCCCGCGACCTCACCCTCCCCCGCCCCTGGTAGATGAAAGAGACAGGATCGCCAAACCTAGGGAGCGTGTGGCAGAAACCGACCAAACCTAGGGACCGTGTGGGGACAAGCGCGCCCAGACCGCGGCGTGGTCGGTGTTGGGAAGGCGTATCTCACCAGCATCCACGACGTCCAGCCCACGAACCAGGACGTGGTCAAGCTGGATGAAGGGGCGGATCAGCCTGCGCCCCTGGGGCCAGGTGCGCACCCAACCCTGGCCGGCCGCCCGGTGCGCGTCGCTCATGGCCTCGGCCACTCGGCGAAAGCCCGGGTGACCCCATGACGAGTTGAAGTCTCCCGCCAGCACCAGCGGTTCATCCGCAGGCTGCGTCTGGCGCCAGGCCTGCAGGCGTGAAAGACCGGATCTCCACTCCGCTGCCCCCAAGAGTCCCGGTGGCAGTGAATGGACTGCTCGCAACACGACAGTTCCACCCGGATAGCGCGTCGAGACGACCGGTTGGTTGAAAGCGTAGGCAGACATCTGGTCGAGGCGGGGATCTATCAACGTCAACGCGGTTCGGCTACGAACGACGGTCCCTCCTGCGTCGCGGCTCGATTGCCCAGCCGACCCGGGAAGCAAGGAGTCCAGACCGGCTACTCTCAGCCGCTCGACGGCCTCTGGGGTGATCTCCAGCAGCACCAGCACATCCACCCGACGCTCACGCACCGCAACAACCAGAGAACGCGCGTCTGCGCCGCCATACTGCAGGTTTGCGCTCATGACAACGAGATCGTCAGAGCCCGGCGCCACGGTATGGCCAAACACCGAAGGCACGGCCAACGTGCCGCACACCGCCAGCAGCACCCCCGAGGCGATCGTGAGGCGCCACCGTCTCGTCACTGCTGAGACGGCCACCAGCGCCGCCACCAGGATTGCCGCCAAAGGCACCATCGACTGCAGGACAACCGCGATACCGACAGTGCTGTCGACCCATCTCAGTCCCACAGGTGAGCTTGCCACCACAAGGCCGGCCCAGAGAAGAACCGTCAGAAACGGTCCACCAAAGCGCTTGCCACCGGGCAACCCGGTCGTCCGGTTTGTCGGCTGTGTGGCCACAATGTCCCAAGGTTTAAGCACGGCATGCCCACATCGTCCCTAGGTCTGACACCGTGTGCACCGCACGACCCCTAGGTTTGAGCACTGTATGCCCGCACCCTCCCTAGGTTTGACGCTGTCATGGCCGCACCGTCCCTAGGTTTGGCTAGGCGTCTATGACTATCGGGATGATCATCGGGCGGCGGCGCAGGCGACCGCCGAGCCACGTGCCCACAGTTCGTCGGATGATCTGCTGCAGCTGGAACGAGTCAGTGACCCCGTTGCTGGCCGCATCCGCCAGTGCCTCTTCGAGCTTGGGCTTCACCTCGTCGAAGACGTCCTGGTCCTCGGCGAATCCCCGGGTCAGGATCTCGGGCCCGGCGGCGACCTTCCCGGTCGCCGCGTCGCGCACGACGATGATCGTCACGAAGCCCTCGTCGCGCAGGATGCGACGGTCCTTCAGCAGCGCCTCGGTGGTCTCGCCCACCGTCGAGCCGTCGACATACACGTATCCGCAGGGAACAGCGCCGACGATGCCTGCCACCCCGTTGACCAGGTCGACGACCACGCCGTCCTCAGCCAGCACGACCCGGCTGCGCGGGACACCGGTCTTCACGGCGAGCTCGGCGTTGGCCACGAGGTGACGCCACTCACCGTGAATCGGCATGACGTTGCGAGGTTTCACGATGTTGTAGCAGTAGAGGAGCTCCCCGGCGCTGGCGTGTCCGGAGACGTGGACCTGGGCGTTGCCCTTGTGCACAACCTCGGCGCCGAGGCGCATCAGGCCGTTGATGATGCGATAGACCGCATTCTCGTTGCCCGGGATCAGTGAGGACGCGAGCAGCACCGTATCGCCGTCACCGACCTCGATCTTGTGGTCCCGGTTGGCCATCCGCGAAAGCGCGGCCATCGGCTCACCCTGGGAACCGGTGCAGATCAGCACGATCTTGTTGTCCGGATAGTCGGTGAGCTTCTTGAGGTCGACCAGCACGCCCGGCGGCACGGTGAGGTAGCCGAGCTCCTCGGCGATGCCCATGTTGCGCAGCATCGAGCGGCCGACCATGGCGACCTTGCGGCCGTTGGCGTGGGCCGCGTCCAGGACCTGCTGGACCCGGTGCACGTGCGAGGAGAAGCAGGCGACGATGACCCGGCGGCTGGCGTTGCGGAATACGGTCTCGATGGCCGGGGCGATCTCGCGCTCCCCGGTGGTGAATCCGGGGACCTCGGCGTTGGTCGAGTCGGTCATGAACAGGTCCACGCCCTCCTCGCCGAACCGGGCGAAGGCCCGCAGGTCCGTGATCCGGCCGTCCAGGGGCAGCTGGTCCATCTTAAAGTCACCGGTGTGCAGGATCGTGCCGCCGGGGGTGCGAATGAACACGGCGAGCGCGTCGGGGATCGAGTGGTTGACCGCCACGAACTCGCAGTCGAAGGAGCCCAGCTTCTCGCGCTGGCCTTCTGCGACGGTGAGGGTGTACGGCTTGATCTTGTACTCCCTGAGCTTGGCCTCGATCATCGCCAGGGTCAGCGTCGAACCGATCAGCGGGATGTCGGCCTTGAGGCGAAGCAGGTAGGGAACGGCCCCGATGTGGTCCTCGTGACCATGGGTGAGCACGATCGCGTCGATGTCGTCGAGCCGGTCGACGATGTACTCGAAGTCCGGCAGGATCAGGTCGACGCCCGGGTGATGGTCCTCCGGGAAGAGCACCCCGCAGTCGACGATCAGCAACCGGCCGGCGTACTCGATGACGGACATGTTGCGACCGACCTCGCCGAGCCCCCCGAGCGCCACGATGCGGACGGCGCCAGCTGCCAGCTCGGGGGGGAAGCTCAGCTCGGGGTGGGGATGGCTCAACTCAGTCCTGACTTCTCGATACCGGCCCGAACCTGGGCGAGCTGCTCTTCGGTGGCCGAGATCAACGGCAGCCGCAGGGTGTCCGAGGCGATGACGCCCCGGGCATGCAGCGCGGCCTTCACGGCGATCGGGCCCTGGGTGATGTGCATGACGGCGTTGACCACGGGGATCAGCTGCCGGTGAATCTCGATGGCCCGCGCGAGGTTCCCCTGGCCCACGGCGGCGATCATCTCGCCATACTGCCTGCTGGCCAGGTGGCCGACGACGCTGACGATGCCCACGGCGCCCTGGGTGAGGTGGGCAAGGTTGAGCGCGTCGTCGCCGGAGTACCACTGCAGGTCGGTCGCCGACATGACCTCGCTGGCCGCGAACAGGTCGCCCTTGGCGTCCTTGACCGCGACGATCCGGGGATGCTCCGCCATCCGCAGCAACGTCGAGGTGTGGATCGGTATGCCGGTGCGCCCCGGTATGTCGTAGACCATCACCGGCAGGTCCGTGGCGTCCGCGACCGTGGTGAAGTGGGCTAGGACCCCCTCCTGGGGCGGCTTGTTGTAGTACGGCGTGACGATCAGCAGCGCCCGGGCGCCGGCCTTGGCCGCGGCCCGGGCCAGCTCGACCGTGTGGGCGGTGTTGTTGCTGCCGGCGCCGGCGACGATGTGGGCCCGGTCCCCCACGGCCTCGACCACGACACGCACGAGCTCCGCCTTCTCGGCGTCCGTCGTGGTGGGCGACTCGCCGGTAGTGCCATTGACGACGAGCCCATCGTGACCCTGGTCCACGAGGTGGGCAGCCAATGCCGCGGCGCCGTCAAGGTCAAGGGAGCCATCAGCTCTCATCGGGGTGACCATGGCGGTGAGGACTCGGCCGAACAGGGGCGCTTGGGGCATGGGGACACGATATCGCCCTCACCGGCCCAGACCCGCAAGAAATTGGCCCGAATCGGGTTCCGGGCAGTGCTACGTTTCTGTTGTGCGACAGTATCTGGACCTTCTCAGCCACGTCCTGGAGGATGGCACCGCCAAAGGCGACCGCACGGGCACCGGCACGCTGAGCGTCTTCGGCCCCCAGATGCGGTTCAACCTCAGGGCGGGCTTTCCGGTCACGACAACCAAGAAGCTGCACATGAAGTCGGTCATCGCGGAGCTGATCTGGTTCCTTCGGGGCGACACGAATGTCAGGTGGCTGCAGGAGCGCGGGGTGAAGATCTGGGACGAGTGGGCCGACGAGCACGGTGACCTCGGCCCCGTCTACGGGCAGCAGTGGCGCTCCTGGCCCACCGCGGACGGCCGCTCGGTCGACCAGATCGCCGCGGTGGTCGAGTCGATCCGCACCAACCCCGACTCGCGCCGGCACATCGTCAGCGCCTGGAACGTCGCCGACCTCGACAGCATGGCGCTGCCGCCGTGCCACACGATGTTCCAGTTCTACGTCGCCGACGGCCGGCTCTCCTGCCAGCTCTACCAGCGCTCCGCCGACATCTTCCTGGGCCTGCCGTTCAACATCGCGTCCTACGCCCTGTTGACGATGATGGTCGCGCAGGTCTGCGAGCTCGAGCCCGGCGAGCTCGTGCACACGATGGGTGACGCCCACCTCTACCTCAACCACCTCGACCAGGCACGCCTGCAGCTCACCAGGGAGCCGCGGTCCCTCCCCCGGCTGCTGCTCAACCCTGACCGCAAAGGGATCGACGAGTTTGTCGAATCCGACCTCACGCTCGTGGGCTACGACCCCCACCCGGGCATCAAGGCGCCGATCGCTGTATGACGATCACCGTGCTGGCCGCAGTGGGCGCCAATCTCGTGATCGGGCGGGGCGGCGAGATGCCCTGGCACCTGCCTGAGGACCTCGCGCACTTCAAGGCCGTCACGATGGGTCACACCATGGTGACGGGTCGCAAGACGTATGACTCGATCGGTCGTGCACTGCCGGGTCGCCGCACGGTCGTGATCACCCGCCAGCCGGGCTGGCACGCGCCGAGTGTCGAGGTCGCGCACTCACTGGCGGAGGCGCTGGCGCTGGCCGGGCCGGCGGACGTGTTCGTCATCGGCGGCAGCGAGGTCTACCGCGAGGCGATGCCGTATGCCGACCAGATGCTGCTGACCGAGGTCGAGCAGTCCCCCGAGGGCGATACCTTCTTCCCAGCGTTCACG
>JACMPC010000125.1 GCA_014377705.1 Dermatophilaceae bacterium | reverse complement strand
GGGACACCGCCGCCGAGTACCGCCTGCAGCACCACCCGCATCGCGATGACGATCAGACCCAGGTGGAGGAAGGCCCCGAAAGGCGGAGCCGCGCCGAGCTCGCGGCGAGAGGCCACGACGAAGCCGGCGACGGCCACGACCAGGGCGAGCAGCAGAGGGTCCGTGGTGCGGCTGGCGGCCATGGCAAGGCCGATCGCCCAGGCCCACCACGCCGCCGGGTGCAGCAGTCGCGGCAGCCGGGGGTCGTGGTGGGCACGGTTCATCTCGGGTCCGGCTCGCTCAGCTGTCCGTGGCATCCCGGCCGCGGCGCCAGGCCGCGAATCCGAGAAGCGCGACCAGGATGACTGCTCCGGCCCCACCCAGCAGCAGGCCGCGTGAGCTGTTCGGCGACTCGGCCGCCGGCTTGCTGGTGCTGCCTGCCATGGCGGCCGTGGCGGGTGCGGCGATGGTGATCTTGGTGTCCGGGCTGGCGGCCGCGGCAGGTACGGGGGCGACGGGGTCGCCACAGCCGGTGGCGGGCCAGCCGTTGATGCCGCAGGTCAGTGCCTTGTCCAGACGCAGGGTGGTGCCGGCTGCGGCCAGGACGTCTGCGCCGTTGGACTTGGTGGGCACCGCGACGCAGGTGGCCTTGGCGGCGGGCGGGGGTTTGGTGGCGTCGGCAGCATCGGCGGGACGGCCGAAGTCGATGACCAGGCCGACGCGCTTGTGCCCCGCCGTGACCGAGGTGCCAGCGCAGATCGTCGCGAAGCTGGGCGTGGCACGGGGGGTGCGCATCGAGCTCTCGTCGGCGACGGCGAAACGCCAGCCCTCCACCGAGCCATCGGCCGGGACGGCCTGCCCGGGTCCGGTCTGGGCGAAGGTCCACGCGCCGTTGGCGAGGTGGAAGTACCCCCAGTACCGGTAGGCGGCGGCCTGCGCAGGCGCGGCAGCAAGGCCACCAGCCAGGGTGACCAGCATCAGGATGACGGCAGCGCGGAGCAGGCTCGACGGGCGGGCATGTAGGGCAGAACGGGCGGGCTTCACTGGGTGGACCTCTCTCGCGCCGAAGAGGGAGGCCGGGCTGGGTCGCCACAACTACCGACTCCGGACCGCAGACCTCGGCGGGCAAATGGAGCCTTGGGCCCACGATCCGGTGCTCCGGCTCGTCGCGTGGTCCTGGTGCCGATGAGGGCACGGACCAGAGGCGGCCTACGGTTGCGGGTCAGCGCCGGAGTTCGACCGGCTTCCCCAGACCGCGGGTATCAAGTCATCGAACGGTCCCACGCGCGGCCGAGCATAGTCAAGCGCGCGGTCGGCTCACCGGGCGGCGGGCCGACCAACCGCCGGCTCAGCTCACCTCCGCCAGGACAGCCGCGAACTGGTCGACCATCCAGTCCAGGTCGACCGCCTCGATCGCGATCGGCGGCGCGAGGCGCACCGTCGAGCCGTGGGTGTCTTTGGCCAGGACTCCTTTGGCTGCCAGGCGTTCGCACATCTCGCGACCGGTCAGCAGGGCGGGGTCGATGTCGACACCGGCCCACAGGCCACGCGTCCGCACGGCGATGACGCCGTGGCCGATGAGCGCCTCGAGGCGCACCCGAAGCTGCTCTCCGAGCACCCTGGCGCGTTCCTGGTACTCCCCGGTGGCCAGCAGCTTGACGACCGCGTGGCCGACGGCTGCGGCCAGCGGGTTGCCGCCGAAGGTCGAGCCGTGGTTGCCGGGGTGGATCACTCCCAGGATCTCGTTCGACGAGACCACCGCTGAGACCGGGACGATGCCGCCGCCCAGCGCCTTGCCCAGAATGTACATGTCGGGAACGACGCGCTCGAGCTCGCAGGCGAAGGTGGTCCCGGTGCGACCGAGCCCCGACTGGATCTCATCGGCGATGAAGAGCATGTTCTGCTCGGTGCACAGGGCACGCACCGAGGGAAGGTAGTCCGCCGGCGGCACCACCACGCCGGCCTCCCCCTGCACCGGCTCGATCAGCACGGCCACGGTGTGGGGGGTGACGGCTGCTCGCAGTGCCGCGGCATCGCCATACGGCACCACGGTGAAACCGGGGGTGAACGGCCCGAAGCCGCTGCGCGCCACCTCGTCGGTGGAGAAGCTGACGATCGTGGTGGTCCGGCCATGGAAGTTGCCGTCGGCCACGATGATGTTCGCCTGGTTGTCGGGGACGCCCTTGACGTCGTAGCCCCACTTGCGGGCGACCTTGATCGCCGTCTCGACGGCCTCGGCGCCGGTGTTCATCGGCAGGACCAGATCCATGCAGGCCAGCTTGGCCAGGTCGCGGCAGAACGGCCCGAGCTGGTCGTTGTGGAAGGCCCTGCTGGTCAGCGTCACCCGGGTGAGCTGCGCCTGTGCGGCCGCCACCAGATCCGGGTGGCCGTGACCGAAGTTCAGCGCGGAGTATCCGGCCAGGCAGTCGAGGTATCGCTTGCCCTCGACGTCGGTCACCCAGGCGCCGTGTCCTTCGGCGATCACCACCGGAAGCGGGTGGTAGTTGTGCGCCATGACTGTCTCGGCCAGCTCGATGTGCTCGGTGGTCGAGGCGACGCCGCTCGGTTCGACGGGCCGGATGTCTGTTGCAGTCACGGGAGGTTCCTCTCAGGATATCCAGCGGTACGGCGCTCATCGACAGATCAGGAAATTGATCGGTGTGGCGGCTCATCAACAGGATAGGGGTCCGTGGGACTGCGAGATATCAGCGGGCCCGGGCCAGGGAGGGGGCAAAAATACCTGCGGGGTCCATCCACCGGGAATCGAGCGAAGCCGGCAACCGCCCGCTCGCTCTCAATACCCTCCCGCCGGAACTTCGCCGAGATCTCGGTCATGGTCGGTTGCTGACATGGTGGAGGGTTCATCCCGGCTCGACGCCGCTGGCAGCGGCAACCCTTTCGGGCGTGAATTCTGGGCGTGGGCGCAGCGTGCGGCGGTGGTGCGGTCAGGCTTCGGCGTTCAGGTCGACATAGAAGTCGCGGATGTGGGACTCCACCAGCTCGGCGGCCCGCTCGGCCTGACCGGACTCAACGGCGGCGAAGATGGCGTGGTGCTGGACCCGCAGGCCCTCGCGGATGCCGAGCCAGCCGCCCTCGCCGGTCTCCGGCATCGCGGTCACCGCTGCCATAAACGGTGTCCGCACCGACTCGCGTATCGCGCGGGTCACGTCCGACATCAGGCGGTTTCCGCCGGCATCGGCCAGGGCCACGTGAAAGTCAATGTCGAACTGGTTGAACGTCTCCCGATCGATGTCCGGCTCGTCCATCGCAAGAAGCGGCGCGCGCATCCGCTCAATGTCCTTCGGGCCGGCATTTTGGCAGGCGAGGGCTACGCTCGATCGCTCGAGCGTCACCCTGGTGTCGATGATGTCCTGTGGCGGGAACGACCCCAGAGCCACGTGCAGGCGCAGGAGTCGGGCCAGTGCGTCACTGGGCAGGCGGTCGATCGTTGTGCCGGAACCGGGGCCGTTGCCGGCCTGCGACCGCACGGCTCCCTGGGCTTCAAGGACGCGTAGTGCCTCTCGTACGGCCGGGCGGCTCACCCCGAGCAGCTCTGCGAGCTCCCTCTCCGGTGGGAGCCGCTCGCCGGCTCGCAGGGCGCCACTGAAGATCTGTGACTCGATCCGTTGCAGAACCTGCTCGTAGGTCCGATATCGGGGTAGCGGCGTCCAGTCATCAGCCCACCTGTCGCGCACGGACTCCGATGTGGTCACGTCCCCATCCCCTGATCAGCGGTGTTGGCCATTGTCCTTCCAGCTCCCTGAAGGAGTCTGTGACGAAAACGTTGGACAGTACGAGATTTTAGCACTATGGTCAACCCCAATGTTTGGTCCGACCATTTGATGGGAACACCAATGATCTCGGTATCTCGACCTGATCTCACTTCCATCAGCGCCCTTCTGAGGCTGCTCCCGTGAAGGTGGCCCTCTTCGTGACCTGCCTGAACGACACCATGTTCCCCGCCACCGGCCAGGCCACCGTTCAGCTGCTGCGCAGGCTGGGAGTGGAGGTCGAGTTCCCGAAGGCCCAGACCTGCTGCGGGCAGATGCATGTCAACTCCGGCTATGTCCCCGAGGCGATCCCGGTCGTGCGAGCCTTCGTCGACGCCTTCGCCGGGTACGACGCCATCGTCGCTCCGTCCGGCTCCTGTGTGGCGTCGGCACGTGAACAGCACACGATCGTCGCGGCCCGCTCCGGCGACAAGGGCCTGATCAGGGCGGTCAACGAGGTGTCACCCCGCGTCTACGAGCTCAGCGAGTTCATCGTCGACAAGCTCGGCCTGGTGGACGTGGGGGCCTACTTCCCGCACCGGGTCACCATGCACCCCACCTGTCACTCGACCCGGCTGCTCGGAGTGGGCAGCCGGCCGGAACGGCTCCTCGCCGCGGTCCGCGGGATCACCATGGTTGACCTCCCTGCGGCAGACGAGTGCTGCGGCTTCGGTGGCACGTTCTCATTGAAGAACCCCGACGTCTCGGTGGCGATGGGCGCTGACAAGGCCCGCCACGTTCGCGAGAGCGGCGCCGAGGTGCTGGTCGCCGGGGACAACTCGTGCCTGATGCACATCGGCGGCCTGCTGACCCGGCAACGCTCCGGGATCCGGGTCATGCACCTGGCCGAGATCCTGGCGTCGACGGAGGATGCGGCATGACAAACCGGCCCATGATCGAGACCAGAACGTTCCTGGGCATCCCGCCCTTCCCGGTCGCGGCCAAGAGGGCACTGGCCGACAGCCAGCTGCGCGGCAACATGCACCACGCGACGCACACCATCCGCACCAAGCGCGCGCGGGTCACCGCCGAGCTGCCCGACTGGGAACAGCTGCGGGTGGCCGGCTCGGACATCAAGGACGACGTGATGGCCAACCTGGGTCACTACCTCGTTCAGCTCGAGGAATCACTGACCAAGGCCGGCGCCACCGTGCACTGGGCCCGGGACGCCGCCGAGGCCAACCAGATCGTGATCGACATCGCCCGCCGGCACGAGGTGGACGAGGTGGTCAAGGTCAAGTCGATGGCCACCGGCGAGATCGAGCTGAACATCGCGATGGAGAAGGCCGGGATCTCCGTCTGGGAGACCGACCTGGCCGAGCTGATCGTCCAGCTGGGGCATGACCTGCCCAGCCACATCCTGGTGCCGGCCATCCATCGCAACCGCTCCGAGGTCCGTGAGATCTTCCTGCGCGAGATGGGCAAGGTCGGTATGCCGGCCGCAGCCGACCTGTCCGACGAGCCGGCCGAGCTGGCCGGAGCCGCCCGCCGGCACCTGCGGGAGAAGTTCCTGCGGGCCAAGGTCGCCGTGTCCGGCGCCAACTTCATGGTCGCTGAGACCGGCACCCTGGCGGTCGTGGAGAGCGAGGGCAACGGGCGGATGTGTTTGACCCTGCCCGAGGTCCTCATCTCGGTGGTGGGCATCGAGAAGATCGTGCCGACCTGGGAGGACCTCGAGGTCTTCCTGCAGCTCCTCCCCCGCTCGGCCACCGGCGAGCGGATGAACCCCTACACCTCGACCTGGACCGGGGTCACCCCCGGTGACGGCCCCCAGGAGGTGCATGTTGTCCTCCTCGACAACAACCGCACCAAGGTGCTGGCCGACGAGGTGGGCCGACAGGCCCTCCGCTGCATCCGGTGCTCGGCCTGCCTGAACGTCTGCCCGGTCTACGAGCGGGTCGGCGGTCACGCCTACGGCACGATCTACCCCGGTCCGATCGGGGCGATCCTGACACCGATGCTCAAAGGCGTCGGAACATCCAAGTCGACGGATGCGCTGCCCTTCGCCTCCAGCCTCTGCGGAGTCTGCTACGAGGTCTGCCCGGTCAAGATCAACATTCCCGAGGTCTTGGTCCACCTGCGCGAGCAGGTCGTGGACTCCCACCGGTCGGGTATGCCGGGCACGCTGCTGACCACCATGAAGGGTGCGTCGTGGCTGCTCGGAGGTGGCCGCAGGCTGGGGCTGATGCAGAAGGCGGCGGGTCTCTCGACCCGGGTGCTGTGGAAGAACGGAATGATCGGGCGGATGCCGGCGCCGATGAATCGCTGGACCGATGCCCGGGACTGCCCCGCGCCTCCGGCGGAGTCGTTCCGCGCCTGGTGGACGCGCACCGACGGCGGCCGCAAGAACACCGGGACATCCAGCAAGACCGCTCGCACGGAAACGGATCAGAAATGAGCGCACGCGAGGAGATACTGAGTCGGGTTCGATCAGCGAAGGTCACACCCACCGACCACCAGACGCGCAGGGACTACGCCCACACAGTGAAGCTGGCTGATCCGGTGGGCATGTTCGTCGAGCGGGTCGAGGACTACAAGGCCACCGTGATCCGCACCAACACCGCCGGTGTCGCGGCCGCTGTCGCCGAAAGTCTGGCGGGAGCCGTCAGGGTCGTCATCCCGGCCGGTTTCAACAAGGACTGGGTGCCGGACAGCATCGACATCGTCCGCGACGAGCCGGCGTTGAGCTCTGAGGAGCTGAACGTTGTCGACGCCGTGCTCACCATTGCCACCGTCGGGATCGCCGTCACCGGAACGATCGTGCTTGACCACACCGGGGGCCAGGGCCGTCGCGCGCTGACCCTGGTGCCGGATCTGCACGTCTGTGTCCTGAGTGCGGACCAGATCGTCGGTGACGTCCCAGAGGCGGTGGCAAAACTGAGCGCATCTGTTGCCGCCGGTCGCCCTCTCACCTGGGTCAGCGGGCCCAGTGCCACCGTCGATATCGAGCTCATCAGGGTCCATGGCGTGCACGGCCCGAGAACCCTGCGCATCGTGCTTGTCGAGTCGGCGTGACCCTGTCCGGGCGGGGTTCGCTCACGGCTTTCGGCCAGCTGCCCTTCTATGCCGATGCCAACAAACGAGGGCATCTGCCGTCCCTGCGGAGGACCTCGCCCGACTGTTCGACGACGAAGCCGGACATGGGCGCGGCTGCCGTTGGTGACATCACCAGTAGTTCCGAAAGCCGCGAGATTGCGGCACCATCCTCAGCGTGGAGGCAGTTCTGATGTTTAGACAGATCCTTGATCCGATTGCCGGGTCCCTTGTCCTGTCGGCCTTGTGTGCGGCACTTCCCCTGGTTCTTTTGTTCGTGTTGATCGGCGGGTTCCGGGTCAAGGCGCCGAAGGCGGCGTTTGTGAGCCTGGTCCTGTCCATCGTGCTGGCGGTCTTCGGCTGGAAGATGCCTGTGGGTCAGGCGTTGAGTAGTACTGCCGAGGGCATCGCGTTCGGGTTGTTCCCGATTCTGTGGATCCTGGTCAACGCGTTGTGGGTGTACCGGCTGACGGTGGCTACCCCGTGGTTCGAGGTGATGGGTCAGACGATTCGTTCGATCAGCCGGGACCACCGGATCTTGGCGATCCTGATCGCGTTTGGTTTTGGTGCGCTGCTGGAGGCGTTGGCCGGGTTTGGTGCGCCGGTGGCGATTGCCGCGGCGATGCTGATCGCGGCGGGGATGAAGCCGTTGAAGTCGGCGATGGTCGCCTTGGTGGCCAATACCGCCCCGGTCGCGTTCGGTGCGATGGGTGCGCCGATCATCGCGCTGGCCGGGGTTACCGGGCTGAGCCAGGACACGCTGGCCAAGATGGCCGGCCGGCAGGGGATCATCGCCCTGGTTGTGCCGTTGGTGCTGGTCTACATCGTCGATGGCCGCCGGGGTCTGAAGCAGACCTGGCCGGTGGCCCTGGTCGCCGGGTTCGTCTTCTCCCTCTCGCAGTTCGTCGCATCCAACTACATGGCGTTCGCGCTGACAGATGTCATTGCCGCGGTCGCGACCGTCGCTGCCGTCATGGGCATGCTGGCGTTCTGGCAGCCGGCCCAGACCATCGGCTCGGACGAGGCCGACGACCAGGTGCCGGCACCGGTGCTCGCAGGTTCAGGCGAAGGCGCAGCAGTGGGTACGGCCCGCTACTCCGCCAGCAGGTCGGTGACCGAGGCCGTCGCCGGTGCCGCGACCGCCCGCGGAGCGCACACCCCGGACAGCCCGCCGGCAGAAGACAACAGCCGCCCCTCAGGCGGCCACATCCTGATGGCCACTGCCCCGTACCTGATCATCATCGCGGTCTTCACGATCGCCCAGATCCCTTCGGTCAAGGCCTGGCTCAGCGCCAACGGCAGCTACGTGATCAAGTCCTGGCCCGGACTGGATGTCCAGACCGCATCGGGCAAGGCGCCCTCGGCGATGAAGTTCACGTTCGACCACATCAAGGGCATCGGCACCATGTTGTTCATCTCCGGGCTGGCCACCATGGCCCTGTACAAGGTGAGCATCGCCAAGGGTGCCCGGATCTACAAGGAAGGCGTCTACGCGCTGCGCTGGACCATCGTCACGGTCTGCCTGATGCTGGCGCTGGCCTACGTGATGAACCTCTCCGGCCAGACCACGACCCTGGGCGTGGCCCTGGCCGCGACCGGCGGCTTCTTCGCTGTACTCTCGCCGGTCATCGGCTGGATCGGCACCGCACTGACCGGCTCGGACACCTCGTCCAACGCCCTCTTCGGACAGCTCCAGGTCAGCGCCGCCCACCAGAGCGGCCTGGATCCCGTCTTGATGGCGGTGTCCAACTCCACCTCCGGAGCCCTGGGCAAGATGGTCTCCCTGCAGAACCTCGCCGTCGCCGCCGCAGCAGCCAGCCTCGCCGGTGGAGAGAACATCCTCTTCCGCAAGATGCTCTGGCCCAGCCTCGCCCTGCTGACCCTCCTGGCCGGCTTCATCTTCCTGCAATCCACCTCCATTCTCGGCTGGATGGTCCCCTGATGACGAACTCCGCCGCGACATCCCGCACCAATGTCCACGATCGGACGCAGACCATGACAGGACCCGACGGCTCCATCATCAACGCACTCCGCGCGGCGGTGGCGGACCCCGGGCAGGTCAGGACCCGTGCCCTGGATCTGCACGCGGGAGCCCATGACGCCTCACACTTCCTGCTGATCCCGCAAGCCCTGGTATTCGCCGGTGATGCCGCCGAGGTGGGCAGACTGCTTCGTGCCAGCGCTACCCAGGGAGTGCCGCTCACCTTTCGCTCGGGTGGCACCAGCCTCAGCGGCCAGGCGATCACCGACGGCGTCATGGTCGACGTCCGCCGCAACTTCAAGGAGATCGAGGTGCTCGGCGGGGGCACCCACGTTCGGGTCCAGCCTGGTGTCACCGTTCGGGCGCTGAACGCCCGGCTCGCCCCTTACGGCCGCAAGTTCGGGCCTGACCCGGCAAGCGAGGGTGCCTGCACCATCGGCGGGGTGGTGGCCAACAACTCCTCCGGCATGGCCTGCGGCACCGTGGACAACACGTACAAGACCCTGGAGTCCCTGACCGTCGTGCTGCCCAGCGGCACGGTCATCGACACCGGCGCGGTGGACGCCGACGAACGGCTCCGGACCTTGGAGCCCGCCCTGTTCGAGGGTCTGCTGCGGCTGTCCCACCGGGTGCGCGACAACGCCGCCTCGGTGGCGACCATCCAGCACCAGTTCTCGATGAAGAACACCATGGGCTACGGCATCAACGCCCTGCTGGACTACGACCGGCCCGCGCAGATCCTGGCCCACCTGATCGTGGGCAGCGAGGGGACCCTGGGCTTCGTGGCCGAGGCCGTGTTCCGGACGATTCCCAAGCTCAACCACGTGACGACCGGACTACTGATCTTCGACGACCTGGAGTCCGCCAACACCGCGCTTCCCGCCCTCGTCGAGACCGGTGCGGCCACCCTGGAGCTGATGGACGCCCTGTCCCTGAAGGTGGGCCAGGCCCTGCCGGGCACCCCCCCGATCATCCTCGACCTCTCGGTCCGGGACCACGCGGCGCTGCTGGTCGAGTACCACGCGGACAGCGCGGAGCGACTCGTCGACCTGCAGCACCTCGGCGTCGACCTGGTCAGCCGTCTGCCGCTCAGCGCACCGGCGGCCTTCAGCGCGGACGCCGCGGCCCGGGCCCAGCTCTGGCACCTGCGCAAGGGGCTGTACACCGCCGTCGCCGGGGCCCGCACCCAGGGCACCACGGCGTTGCTGGAGGACGTCGTCGTGCCGGTGCCCGCCCTGGGTCACACCTGCATCGAGCTGATCAAGCTCTTCGACAAGTACAGCTATCGCAACAGCGTCATCTTCGGCCACGCCAAGGACGGCAACATCCACTTCATGCTCACCGACGGCTTCAAGGCCAAAGAAGAGCTGGACCGCTACGCCGCGTTCACCGAGGACATGGTTGACGTGGTCCTGGGCGAGGGCGGCTCTCTCAAGGCCGAGCACGGAACGGGCCGCGTGATGGCCCCCTTCGTGCGCCGCCAGTACGGCGACGAGCTCTATGACGTGATGCGCCAGATCAAGATGCTGTTCGACCCCGCGGGCATGCTTAATCCCGGCGTGCTCATGGATGACGACCCAAAGGCCCACCTGCGCCACATCAAGTCGGCGCCACCGGTCGCCGAAGAGGTGGATCGCTGCGTGTCCTGCGGGTACTGCGAGCCGGTCTGTCCCAGCCGGAACATCACCCTGACCCCGCGCCAGCGGATCGTCACCCTGCGGGCCATCGAACAGGCCAAGCTCGACGGCGACCACGCCCTGGCGACCGAGCTCGAGAAGGACTGGGACTACGGCTCTGTCCAGACCTGCGCCGTCGACGGCCTCTGCCAGACCGCCTGCCCGGTCAACATCAACACCGCGACGCTGGTCAAGCGGTTCCGCCGCGCCAATGCGGGGGCGGCTGTCAACGCGGCCTGGGGTGGTGCCGCCAAGCACTGGAGCACCGTCACCAAGGGCGCGGGCAAGGCCCTTGACGGGGTCCGCAAGGTCCCGATCGGCGTCGTGCTCGTCCCGAACAAGCTCGGACGCAAGATACTCGGCACCGACACCCTTCCCCTCTACTCAGCCGAGCTCCCCGGTGGCGGCAGCGCCCGCAAGCGCCCGGCTCCGTCCGGCGAGCCGCGGGCGGTCTACTTCCCTGCCTGTGTCGGGACGATGTTCGGGCCGGCGGTCGATGACTCGCCGGGCATTCAGAAGAGTTTCGAGCTGCTCTGCGAACGTGCGGACATCACCTTGCTGGTGCCGCAGGGCATCGACGGCCTGTGCTGCGGCACGCCGTGGGCCTCCAAGGGGCTAGTTGCCGGTCAGAAGACCATGCAGCACAAGACCCTGGCGGCGCTGCGCGTGGCGACCCGCAACGGCCGCCTGCCCATCGTGTGCGACGCCTCGTCGTGCACCGAGGGTCTGCGCCAGACGATCGAGACCGATACCGGCGCCACGCCGATGACGATCATCGACTCCGTCGAGTTCGCCCTCCGGCACATCCTGCCGACGCTGCCCGACCACGCCAGGATCGAGTCCCTGGTCCTGCACCCCACCTGCTCGTCCACCCGGCTGGGCTTGAACGAGAGCCTGACCACGGTGGCTGAGGCGGTGGCTGATCACGTGCATGTCCCGGAGAATGCCGGTTGCTGCGCCTTCGCCGGTGACCGCGGCATGCTGCATCCGGAGCTGACCGAGTCGGCAACCCAGGCGGAGGCTGCCGATGTCGCGGCCCTCGGTGCCACCGCGCACGCCTCGTGCAACCGAACCTGCGAGCTCGGGATGACCCGGGCGACCGGCGAGCCGTACCGGCACGTGCTTGAGCTGCTGGAGGAGCTCACCCGGCCGGGGTCGGGTCAACGGGCCGCAGCGCCTGGTCTTGGCGCTGTCTAGAGCAACCGGCCAGACGCGTTGCCGTTCGGTAGCGGGCAAGCACCTCGACGCCGAGGCCGCAGGGCCGACCCCGCCTCTGCGGCCTGGGCGCCGCCAATGAGATGCCCAAAGGTCACGCGGATACCGCCGGTGCCCGTCGGATCCGGGTGACTCGGCGGAATTCGCTGCTCTCGGTCACTGCCCGGCGCGGCGCGCTGTCGGATCACGGTCCCGCGCGGCGCGCTGTCGGATCACGGTCCCGCAGCGCGTTGTCGGATCACGGTCCGGCAAGGACGGCGCACACCTCGGCGAGGCGCTCGTAGGAGGCCAGGACCTCGCTCTGGTCGTCGACGAGGTGGCGCACCAGCACATGGCTGTACCCGAGAGTGTCCAGGTCGGCGAAGGCCTGGCTCACCTGGTCCACATCCCCGACCACCAGCGACTCGGGTGGCAGTCCCCGGTATCCGTGCGTCAGGATCGGGTCAGCGACCCGTCGCGCGTCGGCGGGATCCGCGCCGACATGGACATCACGCCGGATGGCGGTCACGCCCACTGGTCGTCCATGCGCGGCACAGCAGGAGCGGTAGTGCTCGATCTGCCGCTCTGCCTCCGCCGGGGTGAGTCCCGGCGCGGCGATCCACCCGTCCCCCAGCCGGGCGGCCCGGTCGATCGCCGCCGGCGCCGAGGCGCCGATCCATACGTCAACCGGCTCGGGGGGCAGCGGGCCGCCGCGGGCTGCCCGTAGCGGCAGGGGTTCCTGCGTGGTGACCTCCTCTCCGGCCAGCAGGCGTCGCAGTACGTCCAGGCTGGACTCGAACCGTGCCACCCGGCCTCGCAGCGGAACCCCCATACCGCCGAACTGGTCCTCGCCGCCCCCGAGGGCGCACTGCAAAATGAACCGCCCCCGGGTGAGCGAGGCGAGAGTGCCGATCTGCTCGGCCAGAGTCACCGGGTGCCACAACGGCAACAGGAACAGCGCACCGGCCGGCCGGTCCCCCCACTCCGCCAGCAGCCGTCCCAGCATCGGTGCGTTCTGGTAGTAGGTGCCTCCGGTGGCATGGTGCTCGCCGAGAAAGAGGGACTCCAGGCCGGCGTCGCGTGCCGCCCTGATCCGCTCGACCATCCATCGCGCACCGGTTCGCACGTCAACAGCGCCATACCCGCTGCGTTCGGACACCCCGATGTGTACCGATCCCGGCTGCCACCCCCCTGTCTGCTCTGCCGCTGTCCGCTCTGCCGCTGTCCGCTCTGCCGCTGTCTGCTCTGCCGCTGTCTGCCCCGCCCGTGTCTGCTCCGCCCCTGTCTGCTCCGCCCCTGTCTGCATCGTCCCAGTCTGCACCGATCCCAGGCGCCCGGCCAGGCACCCGGCCAGGCACCCGGCCAGGCGCCCGGCCAGGCGCCCGGACGTGGCGTCGGCCCTCTGTGCATTGACCTCAACGCCTTTATCCAGTATTCAGATAGCTGATCCGCCCGCACTGACACAGGAGCCTCACATGACGGACCTCGACCTGGCCGCGATCAATGCCGAGCGGGACCGGATCCGCACCCGGTACCTTCGCTGCACAACCGACCGCCCCGACTCGTCGGCCCGGGGCCTGCATCACATCGCGCTGCTCTGCTCGGATGTCGAACGCACCATCGCCTTCTACCAGGGGGTGCTGGAGTTCCCGTTGACCGAGATCTTCGAGAACCGCGACTACCAGGGGTCGAGCCACTTCTTCTTCGACATCGGCAACGGCAACCTGCTGGCCTTCTTCGACCTGCCAGGACTCGACCTCCGGCCGTACGCCGAAGTGCTCGGCGGGCTCCACCACCTGGCCATCTCCGTGGAGCCGCAGAAGTGGGCCCGGTTGCGGGCCAGCCTCGACCGGACCGGCGTCGGATACCAGATGGAGAGTGAGACCTCGCTGTACTTCCGCGACCCGGACGGCGCACGGCTCGAGCTCATCGCCGACCCGCTCGGGCAGATGTACGGGGCCACCGTCCTCTGAGCCCGGCGCGACACCTGAGGCGGGCGATGTCCCGAGCCGGGCCGGGACCGGGGTGGCGAAGGCTGCGAGATGTGGGCGGCACTGCTCAAGGCCCTCGACGCGAGCTCTCCGTCGCGGTCGCTGGATCGGCCAGCTCGTGCAAGTGTGCCTCTGGCCGTCCACGACCAGACAGCGTGTCAGGTCTTCTGATCCTCAGTGGTCTGAGGCCCCGTGGCCTGCGCGGCTGCGGACTGCACCTGGCGCTCCCCCTTCACTGGTGTCAGCCACGCCCCCAGCGCGGGGAAGACGGCCACTGCCGCAAAGGCCCACCCGAAGCCATAAGACCCGGCCAGCAGTCCCACCAGAGGAGCCGTGGCGAAGGCGGCGACGTTCTGCATCGTGTTCTGAACACCAAGCGCCCGCCCGGACCAGACGCGCCCGGCGAGCTCGGCCGTGGCGGTGAAGCCCAGCCCGTTGTCCGACACCGAGACGATGGAGGCCACAGCCAGGGCCAGCACCACCAGCGACACCCCGGTGGAGGCCGTCACAGCCACCCACACCGTTGACAGGCAGGCTGCCATGGCGATGAGGCGCATCGGCCCGAGCCGGTTTCCGACGAGATCCGACCAGCGGCCGGCCCCCAGCCGGCCGGCGGCTCCCCCAAGCGCCACGACGGCCAGCAGCTGCCCTGCAGTTGTGGCGTCCCAACCACGCTGCGAGACGAGATACTCGGCCGAGAAGGCCGCCGTCGCGAACTGCGGCACCGCCAGCAGCGAGCTCGCCGCATGCAGTCGCCACAGGATCAGCCGCCGGTATGGCGACCCGGGTCTCGGCTGCGTCACCGCCTCCTCGTGCGGCGGGTCCGCGGCGAACAGCACCACCGCGGCGGTCACCAACAGACAGGTCGTTGCCGGGACAGCGAGCGCGAAGGGCAGCCCGCCCCGCGCCGCCAGCGGCGGCAGGAGCACGCCGGCCAGCCCGAACCCCAGGGGTTGCCCCATCTGCCGGATGCCCATGGCGAGACCTCGCTGATGTACCCCGAACCAGCCCATCACGAGCCGGCCGCTGGCCGAGTTCACCGACGCGCCGGCGGCCCCCATCAGCGCGAAGAGCACGGCGCGCCCGCCCAAGCCGCTCACCGTCGCGCTGGCCAGCCCGATCACCCCGGTCAGCCCCAGCCCGATCGCGATGGCAAGGCGCTCGCCATACCGGTCGGCGAATGCCCCCCAGGCGATGAGCGTGACCACCAGCCCGAGGGAGGGGGCGGCGACCAGCGCGCCGCCCTGGGCAAGGGTGAGCCCCTCGGTGCGGAGCAGATATGGCAGCAGGAAGGGCAGGCCGAACAGCAGGCAGGACGCGATCGCCTGAGCCGAGGTGCCCAGCGTCAGCATGACCCAGCGACGCCGGGAGGTATGGGCTGAGCCGGGCACCGTCACCCGGCAGACGCTAGTTCACCGGTCCCTGCGGATACGGGTCTTTCTCGTTGGCTGGTATGGCTTTCTGGCGGTTCTCCGGCGTGCATGACAGGATTCGCAGGTGACAGGTCCATACGCCACGGCGATCACCGTTGTAGCCTTGTTCTGTGCCGCGTGGGTGCTCATCAGTGCTGCCGCGAACCGGCCTCGGGGGGTTGCCCTGCTGGCCGCGGGCCTGGTGCTGGAGGTGCTGCTCGTCGGCTACGCCATTGGCGGGATCGTGCAGATGGCCGGGAGCGACCACAACCTGGCCCGCGGCGAGTTCGTGATGTACCTGCTGGGCTGCCTCGCCATTCCGCCGGCGGCTTTCGTCTGGGCCTGGGGTGACAAGTCGCGTGGGGGCACGGCCGTGATCGCGCTCGCCTTCCTGATCACCCCGGTCATGGTTCTTCGGGTGCAGCAGGTCTGGGCTGGTTCGGTTGGCTGACCTGGGAGCACAGCCTGACAGGAGAGAACAGCCAGGATCCGGAGGACAACCGGGATCCGGGACAGGGTACGCGCCAGCTCCGACGGGACGGGGGTTCGGCCGCTTCCTGGTGGCGGTCTACGGGCTGTTCGCTCTCGCGGCAACCTCGCGGTCCGCGGTTCAGCTCTCCACCGAGTTCGCCAAGGCGCCGCTCGCCTACCTGCTGTCCGCGTTTGCCGCCGTCGTGTACATCGTCGCCACAGTCTCGCTCGCTCGCGGGGATGTGACCTCACGGCGTCTGGCGACCGTGGCCATCGGCATCGAGCTGGTCGGAGTGCTCGTCGTCGGGGCGGCGAGCCTGCTGCTACCCGGATCCTTCCCCAGGGCGACGGTGTGGACCTCGTTCGGCAGCGGCTACGGCTTCGTGCCGCTGGTGCTGCCGTTCATCGGCCTGTGGTGGTTGCGGCACACGCGCTGAGGCGTGTTCGTGGTCTTGGCCGGCTCCGCCCGGCGTTTCCTGCGTTCAACGGCAACGGTGCGCCGCGTCGACCCTGGCCCTTCTGGCTGGCGCCGATCATTGCTGCGGCCATCGCCAGTGCCAGCTGCGCGATCACCGCCGGCGGATACCGCGAGGACCTCGCAATGGCTGGAGATGCAGCGGCCGACTGACTGCTGCTGGTCACCCTGAATCTGCCGGGCTGATGTGGGTCAAGGTCAACAACTCCCCGGGCATCCTAGGTTGGCCGTGTCGGAGGGTCGCAGGGGCCTCTGCAGCGCGCAAGGACAGTGCGCGCCACGGGCAGTTGGGCCATCGAACGTAGGACCGGGATCGTTTGCCACCACATGTGACCAAACGTCCCTGCCCCGGCCCAGAACGGGAACGTCTGCCACCACATGTGACCAAACGTTCGCCGGCCTCAAGAGCCCAGGTCATCAGTCGTGGGGCTGCGCGGGGGCCGGGAGAGCGAGCCAGATGTTTGACGGTGTGTCACGGCCATCTGGGTGGAGTGTCGGTTTCGGCAGGGGTCAGAGGCTTGCGGGTTCGCGAGTGGTAGATGCGGTGGTGGGAGGTGCGGTGGTGGGCCATCCCCACCCGGCTGGTGGTGTTACGGCACCGGCCCTACGGCTTCAGCATCACCAAGGCCCGGGTCAGGCGGACCGCGTTGGAAAGGCTCTCGATGTCGTAGGCACCGTGGTGGCGCCTTCCGTTGAGGAAGAACGTCGGGGTGCCGGACACGCCGCTGAGACCGGCGCCCTCGACGTCCCGGGTGACCCGGACCGCGCCCGCGTGACGGCGCAGCTCACTGGTGAACCGCGGGACGTCGAGGCCGAGCAGTTCGGCATACGTCACCAGATCGGGAGTGAGCAGCGCACCCTGATGGTCCAGCAGGAGGTCGTGCATCGCCCAGAAGGCACCCTGGCGTGCCGCTGCCTCCGACGCCTCGGCCGCGAGCTGGGCGTGCGGGTGCACGTCGGGCAGCGGAAGGTGGCGCCATACGTACCGGATGTCGCCGAAGTCGGCGAGCAGCTCGCGGATGATCGGCTCAGCCCGGCCGCAGAACGAGCACTCGAAGTCCGCGTACTCCACCAAGGTGACGGGCGCATCGCTCGGACCACGGACGTGGTCACGGTCCGGGTGCACCGGGTCGGCGAGGTCGACGATGGACTCCGCGCTGCCGAGCAGTGCCCGTGCCCGCCGGGCCGGTGGCAGGGCGGCGGTGATCCGGAAGAGCAGCCAGGTCACCCCGGCAGCGCCCAGGGCCGCGGTGAGGATGCCGAGCTTTGCCTCCTGCAGGTCGCGTCCGCTGAACGCCAGCGTCGCAATGAGCAGGCTGACGGTGAAACCGATGCCGGCGATGGTGCCACCACCTGCGACCGCGGCCCAGCCCACCGGTGGCTGCAGCCGCCCGCGGCTCAGCCGGCTGACCAGCCACGAGCCGGTCAGGATGCCCAGCGGTTTGCCCAGAACGTACGCGGCGATGATGCCCAGGGTGATCGGCGACCGGTATGCGTGCGACAGGAAATCGGCCTGAACCGGGATCCCGGCGTTGGCCAGCGCGAACAACGGCACGATGACGAAGCTGGTCCAGGGGTGGAAGGCCTCCTGGAGCCTCTCGTTCGGTGAGATGGCCTGATGCAGGCTCGCGCGGGCAGAGCGGGCCAGCGCGGGGGTGGGTTGCTCGCGGAAGTCACGGAACCGGGTGGTGGCCCGCTCGAGATCCCCGCGGTCGGCCGGGTTGGCGTAGGTGAGCAGGCCCATGGCCAGGCCCACCACCACGGGGTCGACCCCGGAACGGAGCATCGCGACCCAGGTGGCGATGCCAAGGAGCAGGTACACGACTCCATGGCGGACCCGGAACCGTTTGAGCGCAAGGATTCCCGCGAACAGGGCAAAGGCTGCCAGCAGAGGTATGACGTCGAGCTGGCTGGTGTACACAGTGGCGATCACCAGCAGCGCGACCACGTCGTCGACCACCACCACGGTGAGCAGGAAGGCGCGCAGCCTCTCGGGGAACCGCGGTCCGATGAGGGCCAGCATCCCGAGGGCGAAGGCGGTGTCGGTGGACATGGCCACCCCCCAGCCCCGCGCCGAAGCTTCACCGGTGTTGATCATGAGGTAGAGCAAAGCGGCCACGCTCATGCCGGCGATCCCGGCGGTGACCGGCAGGATCATCCGGCGCCGCTCGCGCAGCTCGCCCAGGTCTAGCTCGCGCCGGGCCTCCAGGCCCACCACGAAGAAGAAAAAGGTCATCAGTCCGCTGTTCACCCAGCCGACGGCGTCCAGCGCCACGCCCGAACTGCCGACCTGCACCGAGAGCTCGGTGCGCCATACGGTCTGGTAGGAGGCAGTGGCGACGTTCGCCCAGACCAGTGCGGCGACAGTCGCTGCGAGCAACACCGAGGCGCTGCCGCTCTCGGTCCGCAGGAACCGGCTCAGCGGGGTCTCACGACGCCAGGTCCAGTCGGTGTTGCCGGAGGTCCCGGACTCCCGGGGGGGTAGGGGCGGTCGAGCCTCTGACATCTGCGTGTTCCTCCAGGTCGCGGCGATCGGCGCAAGGCCCGAACCCGGACCGCCGGAACCAAGATTACGCGAGAACGACGCTCCCCAAGCCCTCGCTCGCCATCGGGACTTCCTACCACCCCTCCCACCGCACCATCGGTCGTATGGGTGAGTTAGTGGCATTCGACTGCGGAACGCCGTTTGAGCGGCCTAACTTTGTAAAAGAAGTCGTTTCCGACATCGTGGGGCGGCCATATTGTCCCTTACCAGGAAGCCTCCCATGAACGCCTCAGCCCGCCGCTCCGCGAACGCCGCGAAGGCCACCCGATGACGGATCTGACCGCCCTGCGACTGCGCCGCTTCAGCCGCGTCAGCCGCGTCGTGGGACTGTTGACCGCCCTCCTGCTTATCGTCGTCGTCCCCACGTATCTCACCGGCAACGTGGACCGTCCTTTTGTGGATATCTCCATGACCATGGCCGCTTTGCTGGGCGGGGCCAACTGTGCATTGGCCGCCTCTCGAGGCTCGGGACGACTCCGTGCCGCCTGGGCTGGTCTCGCAATGGCCTGCCTCTCCTGGGGGATTGGCCAGGCGGTCTGGTCGTGGTACGAGCTGGTCCAGCACACGGCGACACCGTTCCCGGGTCTGGCCGATGTGGGCTATCTCGGCTTCCCGGTCGGGGCCGTGATCGCGCTCACCCTCTTCCCCGCCAACGCCTCCCGTGCCGACCGGCGCCGGATGACCCTGGACGCCCTCCTGATCACCAGCGCAATCGGCCTCATGTCCTGGGCGACGGTGCTGGGAGCAGTGGTCGAGGCCGGCGGCACCTCACCGTTTGCGACGGCCGTGTCGGTGGCCTACCCCCTGTCCGACATCGTGCTGCTGGTCGTCTGCTTCCTTGTCCTGTCCCGGGCAGCCGCCTACCGGGAGCCTCTCGCGTTCGTCGCCTTCGGACTCCTGATGATGACGGTGGCGGACAGCGGTTTTGCCTTCCTTGTCGCCAAGGAGTCCTACGCCACCGGCAGCATGTTCGACCTCGGCTGGTTCTTCGCCTTCGGGACTTTCGCGTTCGCATCACTGACCCCTGGCGCGACCTCGAGCCAGGCGCCGGCGCAGAGCCCCACGGTTGCCGGCGCCATCTTGCCCTACATCCCCTTCGGTGGCGCCTTCGTGTTCATCGGCTGGCGGTATACCTCCGGGCTCACCCCTTCGACCTTTGAGGTGGTGATGACGGGCGTGATCGTGCTCTTGGTCGTGACCCGACAGTTCTTCACGGTCCGCGACAACCAGAAGCTCGCCCTGGCGCTCGCCCAGACGGAGTCCGAGCTGCGGCATCAGGCCTTCCACGACCAGCTGACCGGACTCGCGAATCGGGCCCTGTTCGTCGACCGGTTGTCACACGCTCTTGAGCTGCACCGTCGCGACCGCCGGCCACTGGCCATCTGCTTCCTCGACCTCGATGGTTTCAAGGCGGTCAATGACAAGCTGGGTCACAGTGCTGGTGACGATCTGTTGCAGCGGGTCTCGGCACGATTCGGCGAGGTGCTGTCCGGCGCCGATACGCTGGCGCGGTTCGGCGGTGACGAGTTCGCCGTGCTGCTGGAAGACCGGATCGACGCGGGTGAGGTTGCCTGTGCGCTGCTGAATAGCCTCACGGAGCCCTTCCCCTTCGGCCATCGGGAGATGTCCGTGCGCGCCAGCATCGGGGTGGCGCGGGTTGACCTGATCGACCACACCCCCACCGTCGATGACCTGCTGCTCAGCGCGGACCTGGCCATGTACGTCATCAAGAGCCGTGGCGGGGCCGATGTCCTCGTGCACACCGCAGGGCTTCAGCTCGATGAGATCGACGACGTCGAGCTCGGGCGGGCCCTTGCCGTGGCCCTGGCAAAGAACGAGATCACGGTGGCCTTCCAGCCCATCATCGACCTGTCGACCGGCCGGCTGGACATGCTGGAGGCGCTGGCGCGGTGGGCGCCCGAGGGACGCCCGATAAACCCAGAGGTCTTCGTGCGGGTGGCCGAGCACTGTGAGCTCATCGATCCGCTGTTCGAGTTCGTCCTGGCGCAGGCGTGTGACCAGCTGGCAAGGTGGACGGCCCTACCGGGTGGTTCGGAGGTTCGGGTGGCCGTCAACGTGAGCCCCGGGCAGCTGTCCTCACCCACGCTCCCGCGGACCGTCGCCGCCGAGCTGAAACGGCACTGCCTGGCCGGCGACCGGCTGGTGCTCGAGATCACCGAGACGGGGGGCCTGATGGACACGGCAATCAGCCTCACGGTCTGTCACGAGCTCCGGCGGCTCGGGATACGGCTCTCGGTGGACGACTTCGGCACCGGTCTGAGCTCGATGGCCAGACTCAGGGACCTCCCAATCGACGAGGTCAAGATCGACCGCTCGTTCATCACCGGAGTGGACCAGGACACCACCCGGCATCGCTTCGTCGCCGGAGTTCTGGCCTTCGCCGAGCGAGTCGGCCTCACCGTCGTGGCCGAGGGCATCGAACGTGAGGCGGAGCGTGACGCTCTCACCGACCTCGGCTGCCACCGCGCCCAGGGCTTCCTGTTCTCCAAGGCTGTTTCTGCGGAGTCCGTCGACGCTTTGCTGAGCTCCCCGGGCAGCTGGCTCCGCGGGATCCCGTCACCACTACACGCGTCACCACAAGACGCGTCACCACAAGACGCGTCGCCATGGTCGTAGTGGCCTACGGCTGAGGTGTCGGCGTTCTCACTCCAGGCTGGCTGCGTGGTCGGGCACCTCGGTCTGCAGGCTGCGCGGCGTACGACGGTAGCCAGTCGGTGCCGGCCGCTGCGGCAGCTCCAGCGGGGGCCTCGCCACCGGCTCGTAGGGAATGCTCTGGAGCAGGTGGGCGATCATGTTGATCCGGGCACGACGCTTATCGTCGCTCTCGACGACCAGCCAGGGAGACTCCGGGATGTCGGTGTGCACGAACATCTCGTCTTTAGCCCGCGAGTAGTCCTCCCAGCGGGTGAGGGACTCCACATCCATCGGGGAGAGCTTCCACTGCCGCATCGGATCCGTCACCCGGGAGCGGAACCGGCTCTCCTGCTCGCCGTCGCTGACCGAGAACCAGTACTTGCGCAGGATGATGCCGTCCTCAACCAGCAGCCGCTCGAACAGCGGGCACTGGTGCAGGAATCGGCGGTACTCCTCGGCCGTGCACAGGTCCATCACCCACTCGACCCCGGCGCGGTTGTACCAGCTGCGGTCGAACAGGACGATCTCTCCGGCCGCGGGGAGCTGCTCGATGTACCGCTGGAAGTACCACTGTGTGCGCTCGCGATCGGTCGGTCGCGGTAGCGCGGCGATTCGGGCAACGCGAGGGTTGAGGTACTGGGTGACTCGCTTGATGGTGCTGCCCTTGCCCGCGGCGTCGCGACCCTCGAAGACCACCACGACCCGTTTGCCCTCGGTCCGCACCCACTCAAGCAGGACGACGAGCTCAGCCTGAAGGCGCAGGAGCTCCTTCTCGTAGACCTTCTTCTTCACGTGGTCCTCCTCGGAGCCGTCTGTCCCGAACGAGTTTCGTCCTGTCCGGGGTCATCGGTCAATGCGCGCCAACGGCGGGGCGCGGTGCGGCACGGTACGGGCCGCCCGGCCAGAAGCGAAGACGAACCGCGCAGGCCGGGCTCGCTCGTCCGGCGACGATGCTTCTCCGACGCGGCGGAGATAGTTGCCGAGGTCACGCTCCTGCGTTGAGCTCCACCGGGCCAGGGCTGGGTCGGTCCTACTGGACGAGCGAGAGCACCCCTTGCGGTGCTCGTGTGGGCACGCCGCTGGCGGGAAGATGCTTCGGGTCGCCGCGCAACAGCGAATTTTCCAGAGCACGCGAGTGCTGCCCGATGAGCCCCTCCTGGCGCTCGGCGGCAGAGCTGTGGGCGTTCGTCGACGGGATTGACCGCGGGGCGTCGAGTACCGCCCAGACGAGCTTGCCGCCATCGGCGGTGGGCAGAACCCCGAAGGCTCGTGAGAGTCCGGCGACGACAGTGAGTCTTCGCCCGACGAGATCGAGTGGTGTCGGTCGCTGCCCCGGTTTAGCGGGACCGTGGTCCCGGATGGTCAGCCGCAGGGCGTCCTGGTCCCAGACGATGGACAGGTCGATCTCCGTGCCGGCATCGTCCGCCGAGTTGGCCACCAGCTCGCTGACCACCAGGCTGGCGAAGGGCAGAACCCGGCCCAGGCTCCAGTCCAGCAAGGTGCGCGTGACGAACTGCCGCGCGGCACTCGGGGCGGTCGGGTGTGGCGCGAGTCGCTTTGTCTTGACGTCCAGAGTGGGAGCAGCCCGGACCGCGGTAACCGCGGAGAACAATGACGAGGTCACGATCAGGTGCCGGCCAAGTGGCTGGGCACGCAGCGCCTCGCGAACCTGCGGATCCGGGCTGGCCACGGCGACCGGGATGCCCGGCCAGTCACGAACATGCCGTCCCGCCGTGGCAAGTAACTCCGTGGGCACCGGCCGGGCGCCGTCGAGCGCCGCAGACAGGTCGCAGACCACGCCGTGGGGTCCCTCGGCCAAGGCAAGTTGGATCGCACGGTCCAGCTCTCCGACGACGTCGCCGAGATGACCAGAGACCTCCAGAATCGCCACCTCTCGCACGACGTATGTTCTGACCTTGCCCTGCCGATCTGCTGCCGGCAGGCTCGCCGACTTCGGCGCAGGCTGGTCGGGGGCCTTGGCCACGCTACGGGTCGGAAAGCGCACGACGTGATGGTCGAAGACTGGGGTGCGGGTGGGTCGACTGCTGGGCTGCAACACCATGACAACTCGATTCGGTAGTCCCGGAGCTAAGGAAACGGGCCACCAGAGTCAGGAGCAGCGCGGGAAGATACCGACGTCACCAAGTTCTGGGGGGACGCAGCAGTTGATTGTTCGACTGATTGTTCGACGCCGCCGGGGTCCGAGGCGGCACCCCGCATTTTACACCCGATACCCCAGGCAGCCTATAGCTCGGATCACACGGCCAGCTCGGCGAAGCTTGGACCGTCATCTCAAAGCAGCCAATCTGAAGTCCTACAGCACCCGCCCCAAGTCCCACCGGGTGAAATCAGACCTGAAGCCCCACAGCAACGATCGCTTCGGCCACCATACGCAGGCTGGCGTTGTTGTTTCGGGCGTGCCCCCGCATCCGCTGGTAGGCCTGATCGACTGATATCGCGTTCTTGTATGCGGTGATTCCCTTGGCCTGTTCGATGACGACTCGTGACTCCAGCGCCTCCTGAAGCTGCTCGCTGAGCTGCTCCTGCTGACGCAGTTTCGAGGCGTTGACCACATAGCTGGTCGCCACATCGGCCAGGACCGAGGCCACGGCGATGTCGCCATCCGACCACTGCCGGGGCTCGGGCGAGTAGAGGCTCAGGGCGCCGATGATCACGTCCGCCAGCCGCATCGGGATCCCGGCCACACCGGCCACGCCAAGGCCAGCGGCGGCGAGGGCGAACTGCGGCCACCGCTGGGGCTCCCTTCGCACGTCGGTCACCCGGACGACCTCGCCGGTCTCGTAGGCATCCCGGCACGGACCGGCCTGGTGCTGCTCCTGGTTACGCTCCAGCTCCCCGGAGGCCTGGCTCACGGCGGTCACGAAACGAAGTTGGCCGTCCTCGGCCATCGTGACGCCGCTGCCGGACAGTCCCAGCACTGCGGTCACGCTTTCAGTGAGCTCAGACAGCGATACCTCGAGGTCATAGCGGGCCGGCAGGACCACGGCGAACCTGGACAGCGTCTGCAGAAAAAGTGGCTGGTGATACAACGTGGGCGCCCCTTGGCTTTCGTCGCCGAAATGGCGGCCTTTCGCAGCGCGGGACAGACACATCAGGATCGTGCATCACCGCTCAAACGCCACATGCTTGGATCGGATCGTATCGGAGATGCTTCTTCCAGTTTTGGTGCCCCCCGGGATAAAAACTCAGTTCGGGCCCACGACAACCTATAATTTGCTCGCTCTTTAACCTGTACATCCAGTCCTGAGCATCACATGCTTGAGAAGCTTCGCCGGTGCATCGTTTACTGGCCTCTTCGTGCTGACCCGAGTTCCCTATCGGTATTCCGGAGACTCGGCGCCCTGCTTTTTGTGGCCTTTGGCACCATGGACCTGCATTTCCCGACTCGGTGACGAAAACGGTTTCCGACCTGCATTCGCGCAGATCAGACGCCATGTCCGACCAGGCGCGTCCGAGCCTCAGGGAGCGGCGGCAATGGCCTCTTCCTCTTGGTCTGTCAGCAACGGCCTGCCCTGCAGAAAGCGGTCGATAGAACGCGCGCCGGTCTTGCCAGCGCCCATCGCCAGGATGACCGTCGCAGCACCGGTGACGATGTCGCCGCCGGCGAATACGCCCTCTTTGCTGGTGGCCAGAGTGTGCTCGTCGGCGATGATGTTGCCGCGGTTGGTGAGGTCGAGCCCGGTCGTGTTCCTGGTGAGCAGCGGATTGGCATTGGTGCCGACCGAGACGATGACCACGTCCACCGGGATACGCCTCTCGGAGCCTTCAAGGGGCACGGGGCGACGACGACCGCTGGCGTCCGGCTCCCCCAGCTCCATGTCGATAACCTCGATCGCGTTGACCCAGCCATCGGCATCGCCGATGATCTGCGTCGGGTTTGAAAGCAGGTCGAAGACGATCCCCTCCTCCAGCGCGTGGTCGATCTCCTCACTTCGGGCCGGCATCTCGTCGCGGGTACGGCGGTAGATCAGGTGCACCTCGGCGCCCAGCCTCAGTGCGGTGCGCGCCGAGTCCATCGCCACGTTGCCGCCGCCGATCACTGCGACCCTCCTGCCCACCGCGATCGGGGTGTCGTACTCGGGGAAGCGGTAGGCCTTCATCAGGTTCGACCGGGTGAGGAACTCATTGGCGGAGTACACCCCGTTCAGGTTCTCCCCCGGAATGTCCATGAAGGAGGGTAGCCCGGCGCCGTTGGCCAGGAAGATGGCGTCGTGACAGTCGGCAAGCATCTGGTCGACGGTCAGGGTGCGACCGATGACGTAGTCGGTCTTGATCTGCACGCCCAGGGACTCGACGTACTCGCACTCGCGCGCCACGATCGCCTGGGGCAGCCGGAACTCGGGGATGCCGTAGACGAGCACCCCTCCGGGCTTGTGCAGGGCTTCGTAGATGGTCACGTCATAGCCCATCTTGGCCAGCTCGCCGGCGCAGGTGAGGCCCGCGGGGCCGGAACCAACCACACCCACGCTCTTGCCCTGCTTGGGCGCGGTCCGCGGCCTGACGGAGGCGCCGTGGGCAGTCTCCCAGTCGGAGGCATAGCGCTCCAGCCGCCCGATGGCAACCGGCTCCTGCTTGTTGCCGAGGACGCAGAGTGCCTCACACTGCTCCTCCTGCGGGCACACGCGACCGCAGACGGCAGGGAAGCTGGTCGTCTCCTTGAGCTTGACGATGGCGCCGGCGGGGTCGCCGACCTCGATCAGCCTGACGAAGGCAGGGATGTCGATGCCCACGGGGCAGCCGTCCACGCACTTGGGCTTCTTGCACAACAGGCAGCGGCTAGCCTCGATGACGGCCATCTCGTCGTCGTAGCCGGTGGTCACCTCCTCGAAGTTGGTCGCCCGACGTTCGGCCGGCTGGCAGGGCATAGCGGTGCGAGGCAGCTTCGGCCGCTTAGGCTGCCGCTGCGGCCGGTTGCCGTGGCCTGTCTTGGTGGCCTCAGACATGTGCCGCCACCGCCGCCGCACTGCACGCCGCCGCATTCGACGCAGCCGAATTCGCCAAGGCCACCTTCGTGACGGCTGCCTTCGACAGGTAGGTGTCCAGCGACTCCTTCTCCTGTGATCGGTACTGTCGCTGGCGGGACATCAGCAGGTCGAAGTCGACCTGGTGGCCGTCGAACTCGGGCCCGTCGACGCAGACGAACCTGGTCTCGCCGCCGACGCTGACCCGGCAGCCGCCACACATACCGGTCCCGTCGACCATGATCGAGTTGAGGCTGACGAAGGTCTTGATGCCATACGGCTCGGTGGTCCGGGCACAGAACTTCATCATGACGCCCGGGCCGATGGCGTAGACGAGGTTGACGTCGCCGGTCTCGCAGAGCTCCTTGAGCGGCTCGGTGACCAGGCTCTTGCGTCCGCGGCTGCCGTTGTCGGTGGTGACGATGAGCTCATCACTGACCTCCCGCATCTTGTCTTCCCAGAACAGCAGGCTCTCGTTGCGGGCGGCCATGATGGCGATGACCTTGTTGCCGGCTTCCTTCAGCGCCCTGGCGATGGGATAGATCGGCGCCATCCCGACGCCGCCGCCGGCGCAGACGACAGTGCCGACGTTCTCGATCTCGCTCGGCATCCCCAGCGGGCCGATGAAGTTGCTGATCGAGTCGCCCTTGCCCAACGTCTGCAGATGCCGCGTCGAGGTGCCGACTGCCTGCACGACGATGGTGATGGTTCCTGACTCGCGGTCGTAGTCGGCGATCGTGAGCGGGATCCTCTCTCCCTCCTGGTGGATCATCAGGATGATGAACTGTCCCGGTTGGCAGGCCGCAGCGACCGCCGGCGCCTCGATGACCTGCATGAACACGTCTGCTGAGTAGTCCACTCGCCCAAGTATCTTGTACATATCCTTTTCCTACCGTCGGCTTCGTTGTCGACATCTCAATCCCTTCGGTCCGAGTGGCTCCATGACGCCTCAGCGTTATGACGCCAAAAGTCCTCCCAGGTTTGCCCCAGCAGTATGCGCTCAGTCCGGAGCTCCGAATTCCGCGCAGGCATTTTGCCCCTGGGTATCTGCCCGTGACATCAGCAGGGTGCCTTGGTGCTCATCCCGCGACTGCGTACGTGCGAACGCCCAAAGGGTCCCGTTGCCGAGGTCCTGACTCTGCGAAAGAAGATCGCTGCCGAACGGGACAAGGGCCCGCAGGGGGCGGTGACCACGCAGTACGGGGTGGCCTAGGAGGCGCATGGTGTCAGGCCTCGAAATTGCGGCAGCCCCTGGCTCGCGTAGTCGCAGGCCAGGGGCCGTATCGTGCTCGTGGGCGGTACTGGGATCGAACCAGCGACCTCTTCCGTGTCAGGGAAGCGCGCTACCGCTGCGCCAACCGCCCATTGGTGTGGGTTAGTCGAGGTGGAGACGGGATTTGAACCCGTGTAGACGGCTTTGCAGGCCGTTGCCTCGCCTCTCGGCCACTCCACCGTGACGGTTCACGCCCTCGCAGAAAGCCGGTGGGGCCTTCGGCGAAGGCATGAAGCCTTCGAGCGGACAACCGGGCTCGAACCGGCGACCTCAACCTTGGCAAGGTTGCGCTCTACCAACTGAGCTATGTCCGCAGGAACACTCAGCGACCAGATTCTCGTCGCTGTGCGTGCTTGGAGACATTAACCGATTTGAGGTAGGCGAGTCCAACCGCCCCCCTATGGGGAGTCGTCCTGCACCGGCTGTGAGCACCAGAATGAGCGGAAACCACCGACGCCAGACCCTGACGCATGACTTCACGGAAGCAGGCACCCACCAGTCCCCCCGCCCTTTCGGAATACAACGTCCTTCTGGCCGATCCTGCGGTGCGCGAGGGGATCGCGCGCAGGGACCGGGGCCGACCTGCTTTTGATCCTCCTGTCCTGGATGACGGGACCCGCAACGCCTTCGCGCGGCAACGGCTCAAGAACAAGCGTGGCAACCGTTCCGACGGCTCGTCGGAGATCGAGCCGGGCGCGGTGACCACGTGCGCGGAGGCCACCCACTGTGCACACCGCCGCGGACCCTCCCGACCCGGCAACCGCGCTAGGCTGGGCCTCATGGAGATCGTCACCAGCTGTGATCGACCAGATCTCAAGCGTGAGGCGGACGTGGCTCTCCGGGGCAAGTGGCCCGAGTTCCTCTTTCCCCATGACCCGGTCATGATGCGGTACGAGGCTCAGGTCGCGGAGTTCTTCGCGCAGTACGACGTCCTGATGCTGGAGGGGGACCGAGTTGTTGCCGGCGCCTGGGGCGTGGCGATTCACTGGGACGGCACGCTCGAAGACCTGCCCGACGGCTATGACGACACCATGGTCCGCGCGGTCAAAGGTCATGAGAACGGCATCGAGCCGACGACGCTGACCTACATGACGGTCGCGGTGATCGATGGTGAGACCGGACGGGGCCTGGCCGGGAAGATTTTGACAGCCGTGCGGGCCCGTGGGGTTGCGGCCGGGCTGTCCCATGTCATCGCCCCGGTGCGCCCGACCCTGAAGCCGAGGTACCCGCTCACCCCGATGTCGAGCTTCGCGACCTGGACCGGCAAGGACGGGCTGTCGATCGATCCCTGGATCCGAACCCACCAGCGGATGGGAGCCACCATCCTCGCCCCCGCCGCGCGGTCCATGGTGATCACCGGGACCATCGCGCAGTGGGAGTCCTGGACCGGCATGGTGTTCCCGGAGACCGGGCGGTACCTCGTGCCAGGCTCGCTCGGTCCGGTCGACATCAGCAGGGAAGAGGACACGGGAACGTACGTCGAAGAGAACCTCTGGGTTCAGCACCTCTGACCCCCGCGAGCCGTCGGAATCACCCGGAGGGGGTCGCTCCCGGAAGTGGCGCGGCGCCGACGGTGTCGATGTGCTGCTCGTCTGGCTCTGTCGGCTCTGAGCCGACCAGAACCAGCCAGCGCCACCGCCCGGTCTCCCTGGCGAGCACCCCGGTCAGCCGGTACGCGAAGGTATCCGTCACGCCGTCCGCACCGGTTTCCGTGCAGTCACCGTCTGCGAGCAGCCAGACCAGGCCACTGTGCTCGCTGAAGGTGACGGCAGGGAAGTCGAAGGTGTAGGTCTGGGGGCGGGCGAGCAGATCTGACAACATCCGGCGAAGCTCGGTCGGACCTGTCGCCCGCTCGCCGCGTTCCGAGCCTGCATAGGTGACGTCGGCCGTCGCGCTGAAGAGTCCTAGGAGCCTCTCCGGGTCCCTTGTCGCGAACGCCGCCGAAAGGTCACTGAGGAGCTCCTGAAGTATGGCCTTCCTCATGCCGCATCCGCCTCCAGCGCGGGCGCCTGGGTGGTCCCCAGCGCCCCGTCCACATCCCGCATATGGGGCAAGAACAGTGCCGTCAGAGTCACACCCGCGCAGAGCAGGCTCGCCCCGATGAACGTTGCCCGGACCCCGATCAGGGCGGCCACCGGGGCTGTCAGCGCGAAAGACACCGGCAGTCCGGCGATGGAGATGAACCAGTCCAGGCTGGATACCCGTCCGAGCATGTCGGCGGGGACGAGGCGTTGTTTGGTGGTGGCCCAGGCAACTGTCCCGGCCGCCTCCAGCCCGTTCAGGACCATACAGACAATCATGAGCTGCCATCCCGCAGTGGCCAGCCCGAAGCCCGCCACGGACAGTGCGGCGAGAGTCCAGCAGATGTACATGAAGGTCTGCTGGCGGCGCGGTAGGCCCACCTGCCCGACGATGGCCGCGGCGGCCAGCGCACCGACCCCGCCGGCGGCAAGGATGATGCCGAAGTCAGTGGCCGGGCCGTGCAGCACCTCCTTGACCAGGTACGGCAGCAGCACCTCGATGGGACCCATGAACGCCAGGTACGCCACGGTGGCCGAGCCAAGGGTTCCCCACAACCAGGTTCGACTCCTGACGAAGCGCACGCCCGCCATGGCATCGGACAGCACCGAGGTGCGCTCGCCGGAGTAAGCCGGGTCTGCCCGGTCTGTGGGGTCGGCGGCCCGTGAGTGGCTCACCATCCGCCACACGCACAGGCCTGAGACGAGAAAGGTGATGGAGTCGAACAGGAACGCGGCGCCGGCGCCGCCGACGGCGATCAGGAGCCCGCCCAGTGCCGGCCCGGCAAGGCGCAGCATGGCCGGTCTCAGGAACTGGTCCAGCGCGTTGGCCTGCTCCAGGTCCTGTTCCGGCACCAGGTCCGGGATGATCGCGTCGAAGGCCGGTGCAGCGGTTCCGGCTCCGAGCCCGTAGACGACGCTGAGCACCGCCAGCTGCCACATGGTGGCAGTGCTGGACATGACCAGCACGGCCACCACGAGGACCGCGACGAAACGGATGACGTCAGCGCCGAGCAGGATCAGCCGACGATCGACCCGGTCGCTGAGGATTCCGCTGCCCAGCAGCGCCAGGAGCTGTGGCACCGTGGCGCAGACTCCCAGCATGGCCAGGGCGGCGGGCGAGCTCGACAGGGTGTAGGCCTGCCAGGCCAGGGCGATGAGGTAGACACCGTCACCGACCAGTGACGCGGAGGCGCCAATCCACAGCAGCCGAAAATCCCGGTGACGCAAAGGCGCCAGGAGCTTCGGGGTTTGGGCCGCAGTGTCAGGCAACTTGCTCGTGCAGCTTTCTCTGGAGGGGGAATCGTTCGCTCAGCAGGTGCAGGGTGCTGCACAGCTCGTCGATCTCGTCGTCACCGTTGGCCGCCGTGACCTGGATTCGGAACCCCACCTCCGCGCGTGGCACCAGCGGGTAGGCGGCGAGAGTGACATAGATGCCCGCCTCGTTCAGGAAGTGCCCCACCTCGTCAATGTCTTCAGGGTCTTCCAGTGGCACCTCGATGATCGGCAGGCCGGAGGTGTTCGGCGTGGCAAGGCCCAGCTCGGAGGTTGTGTCGAGGACCTTCGCGGTCTTGCGATAGAGGGAGGCCCTGATCTCATCCCCGCGATCGTCGTTGACGTCAAAACCGGCCAGCACCGTGGCCAGCGAGGCGACGGGCGACGGACCGGAGAACAGGTACGGAGCCGCCGCGACCTTGAGGTGGTCCTTCAGCCAGGTCGGCAGGGCGATAAAGGCCAGCAGCGAGGAGTACGACTTGGAGAAGCCGCCGACGAGGATGATGTCGTCGTAGGTCTCACCGGCATATCTGACGATCGAGTTCCCCCGGCTCCCGTAGGGGGTGGTCTCGGACTTGGTGCGCTCGCCGATGACGCCGAAACCGTGCGCGTCATCGACATACAGCAGCGCTCCGTGCCTGCGAGCGACCGCGGCAAGTGCTTTGAGGTCAGGGGGGTTGCCCGTCATGCTGTTGACGCCGTCCGCGCAGATCAGCTTGGTGTTGCCCTTCGGCGCAGCCCGGAGCATCGCGTCGAGAGCCGCGACATCCCCGGTCGGGTACCGGCGCACCGTGGCTCCATGGGCTCGGGCAACCATGCATCCGTCGTAGATGGTCCGGTGCGCCTGACCGTCCAGGAAGATGTCCCCCCGTCCCGCGATCGCGGGTATGACCGACATGTGGATGTGGGTGATCGTCGGCAGCACCAGGGTGTCCTCGGCGCCGAGGAGCTCGGTGAGTCGGTCCTCGATGTCGATGTACAGGCGCGGGTTGCCAAGCAGTCGTGACCAGCTGGGGTGTGTTCCCCACTTCCGGAGGCTGGCATCCACGGAGTCGATGATCTCCGGCTCGAGATCAAAGCCCAGGTAGTTGCACGAGGCGAAGTCCGCCAGCCAGTGGTCCCGGATCCGGATCCGTCTTCCTCTCACTTCCTCTATCACCGCGTCGTACATCGGAGATAAGGTCCGCAGTCGCTGGAGGTCGGCCCATTTGACGTCCTGAACCGGTCGGAATGCGGGATTGCTAATCGGCATGCGGGTGTCCTGTCTCGTTGGGAACCGAGTCGGCGGCGGGACTGCTCACCGCTGACCTAACTGGATGCTGACTTCCGGGGCGCTGATTGTTGGGCTACTAATTCTTCTCGTGCTGCCTTTCGGGCCACTGACTCTTGTGGCGCTGCCTTGCGTGGGGCTGCCTTTCGTGAGGCTGGATCCCGCGAGGCTGAGTCTCGGGGAGCCGCGTTTGCCTCTCCGGGCCTGGTGCTGGGATCGGCCTCAGCAGCTGCAGGGGTGGGGCGGCCACCTGGCGCGTGTGAACGCAGTCGGGTGATCCTCCCGTCGGACCCGGGTGCGTGCCTGCCCATGGGGCGGCCGTCATTCAGCAAGCTGAGCATGTCCGAGGCCGGGACCGGCCTGGAGTACAGATATCCCTGCCCGAGCCCACAACCCATGGACCACAGCTCGTCTCGCTGAGCGGCTTCCTCGATGCCCTCGGCAACCACCTCGAGCCGCAGCGAGTGAGCCATGGACACGATGGCGTTCGCCAGTGCGCCATCATCGGGATTCCCCGATCCGAGGCCGTCCACGAAAACCTTGTCCACCTTGACCTCGTCGATCTGAAACTGCTGCAGGTAGGAGAGGCTGGAGTAGCCGGTGCCGAAGTCGTCGATGGCAATCCGCACCCCCATGTCCCGGAGCGCGACCAGCTGTTCTTTCATCTTCGACGCATCAAGGGCGAAGATGCTCTCGGTCAGCTCGATGACAAGCGCGGCGGGATTCATCGCATGGCGCGTCAGGATCGACCGAACCTCATCAACGAAGCCGGTTTCCTTCAGCTGGCGCACCGACACGTTCACGGCCAGGTTGTGACTGGAGTGCCCTTGGTCGGCCCACTGCCGCCACTGCGCGCAGGCATGATCGAGAACCCACCGCCCCAGCTCGACGATCTGACCGGTCTCCTCGGCGTGAGCGATGAAGTCCCCCGGCATGACCAGGCCACGAGTGGGGTGGTTCCACCGGATCAGCACCTCAGAGCCTTGGATCTCCCCCGTGTCGATCACCACGACAGGCTGGAAGTACAGCTCGAACTGCTCTTCCTTCATACCTGCGTCAAGTTCGGTGCGCAGGGTTGCGCGACTCATCATCCGGGTATGCAGGTCGTCACGGTAGAGCTCCACGCGCCCCTTTCCGCGCTCCTTGGCCGCATACAGGGCTAGATCAGCGCACTGGAACAGCTCTGAGAGGTTGAGGGTCGGCTCAGGGCCGCCGCTCAGAACCACGCCAATGCTTGCCGAGGCCACCAGCTCCTCACCGTCGACAACGAACGGCAGGCGGAAGGGCCGGATGATGCGGTCGGTGAGGCCATCGAGCTGTGAGCCGTCGGTGATGTCCTCGATCAGGATGGCGAACTCGTCGCCTCCCAGCCGCGCGATGGTGGTGCTGGAGCGCAGTGTGTCCTGGAGCCGCCGGGCAACCTCACTCAGCAGTGCGTCGCCCGCTCCATGGCCCCGGGTGTCGTTGACGATCTTGAAGTCGTCCAGGTCCATCATGGCCATCGCCACGGTGCCGCCACCTCGGGCGGCGCGCGCGAGCGCATGCTCGACGCGATCCTGGAACAGGGCCCGGTTCGGCAGACCGGTCAGCTCGTCGTGGAACGCCTGATGCATCAGCTGTTGCTCCAGCGCACGCCGCTCCGAGACATCGCGCATGGTGAGCACGACGCCGGACACACTCGAGTTGTCCAGAAGGTTGCTGGCAAGCACCTCGAAGAACAGATACCGGCCGTCTTCATGCCGCAGACGCCAGTCCGAAACCACCTGCGACTGCGAGAGCCGACTCGCCAGACCGGAGATCAGCGTCTCTGCCATCGCGAGCTCTTCGGGGTGCAGCAGATCAAGCAGCGGAGTCCCGAGCAGGTCACTGGCCCGATGCCCGAGTCCGCGTTCCAGCGAGGGCGTTGCGTAGCTGATCAGTCCGATCTCGTCCACCACCACGATGATGTCCGAGGCGTTCTGGATCATCCCGCGGAACTGCTCCTGGCTCTGGCGATCGCGCAGCTCCTCGGCGAGAGTGGCGCTCACGACCGCCAGTGCCACTTGGGAGGCCAGGGTAGCGAGCGCATAGTGCTGCTCGACACTGAGGGCGGTCCTGCCCTCGACGACGAGCATGCCGCGGTCCTGCAGGTCATAGCGCAGCGGATTGACGCTGACGGCACCGGACTCGCTCAGGTGGCCGCCTCCGCGTGCGGCATCCCACAGCGCCGCTTCATCAGGCAGCTTGCGGCTCGTGGTTGAGTTCGCCATGCAGTGAATCTCGTCGGAGTCAGCCAGATAGACCGAGGCTGCCTTCAGCGTCCCCGCGCCGATCAAGGATGCGGCGCCGTCGAGGGCAACCTTGTAGATGTCCGGCAGCCCCTGCGCAGCCACCAGGGCCTGACTCGAGGTACGCAGAGACCGTTCACGCCGGACCGACTGCTGATGGGCGTCCAGGATGCCGGCCATCCTGGCCAGCACCAGAATGAAGAGCACCGCGGAAAAGACGGCCACCGTGGTCGCCGGGATCTCCTTGCCCCGCTGGGCCTGCAGGAAGAGCACGCCGGGAGCGACCAGGCTGGCCGAGGCCAGCAGAACGATCCGCAGCCGGCTGACGGCGACACTGGGCAGCGGCGCGACCTTGGTCAGCTCACGCATCGATGGATGCAGGGCCGCTGCGCCCCAGGCGATGTAGAAGAGGGCCCAGCCGAGATCGACAGGACCGCCGACCTTCCACTTGCCATTGAGCTGGATTAGCCCGTAAAGGGCATCTGCGACCATGATGCCCAGTGCACCGATCACCAGGAACTGCATGGATCGGATCCGCAGGCCGCCACCGGCGATCAGTCGCGCCAGCATCGCGAGGACCAGGACGTCGCCGAGCGGGTAGGCCACCGAGGTCACCCGCTGCAACGCGTCCAGCCCATCTACCTGGAAGTTCGGCACGATGAGGTAGACCCAGGACAGCAGGCCCAGACCCGTCGTGATGATCACGGCGTCGATCAGGCTGGGAATGTCCCGGGACGACGAACGGGCCTTGATGATCATGAAGAGGCCGGCGGCAACGAAGAGGTATGTGAGCAGGTAGAACAGGTCAGCCACCGATGGGAAGGGGTTGTCCTGGCCCATAACCTCGGTCAGAACGTTGTAGCTCGTGTCCCCCGCGATGAAGGTCAGCTCGGCCGCGGCGAGCAGGCACCAGGCCAATGGCTGTCTCGGACGGTTGCGGCGGACCCCTATGACCGTCGCCACGACCGCGGACAGACCCAGCACCATCCAGGTCTGCGATGAAAGGGAGGTGACCAGGTAGAAGAAGCAGGTGAGCCCTCCGGCCCAGATCAGGTAGGCGATCCAGAGAAACCTTGGCGCCCGTCTCGGTGAGTCGGCGGTCGTCGGCCCGCGCTCGTCATCGGCGAGCCCGCCGGCCGGTTGAGCGGCCCTCGTAGAGGGCTCGGAAAAGGATGCCACAAACAAAAACTAAGCCGCGCCGAACTAGAGGGTGATCCGATCGTGAGGACGCATCCAGGTGGGAGCCACATACAGCCATTTGTACGACAGAAACATGGCCGGTCACCGGCCGACTCGACCCGAAAAGAGGATTGCCAGACAGCACGTCGGTGTGCTGGTTGTGTCCCGGGGCACCTGACAGGACAGACTGGGCCTTCATATCGGCTGCACCTCGACTGCGACAAGGACTTCATGAACCCCACCTGGCCGGGCCATCCCTACCCTCTCGGTGCCACGTTCGACGGCAGCGGGGTCAACTTCGCGCTCTTCTCGCAGGTCGCGGACAAGGTTGAGGTGGCCCTGATCGACGATGCCGGGGCCGAGACCCGGATCGAGCTCACCGAGGTCGACGGACACGTCTGGCACGGTTACTTTCCCGCCATCGAGCCGGGCCAGCGCTACGGCTTCAGGGTTCACGGTCCCTACGATCCGGCCAAGGGCCATCGTTGCAACCCGGCGAAGCTGTTGCTTGACCCCTACGCGAAGGCCATCGACGGCCAGATCGACGGCGACGGGTCCCTGTACTCCTACGACCTCGGCAAGCCGGCGACGTTCAACGACGCGGACTCGCTGGGCCACACCATGCTGTCCGTGGTCGTCACCCCGTTCTTCAATTGGGGCCACGACCGGCCGCCCCGCCACGAGTACCACAACACCGTGATCTACGAGGCCCACGTGAGGGGCCTCAGCATGACCCACCCCGATGTGCCGGACAGTATTCGCGGGACGTACGCCGCGATCGGTCACCAGGCGATCATCGACCACCTCACCGGGCTCGGGGTGACGGCCATCGAACTGATGCCCGTGCACCAGTTCGTCCAGGACTCAACCCTGGTGGACCAGGGCTTGACGAACTACTGGGGCTACAACACCATCGGCTTCCTGGCCCCGCATGCGGCCTATGCCGCGACCGGATCTCGTGGTCAGCAAGTCACCGAGTTCAAGGCCATGGTGAAGGCGCTGCACGAGGCCAACATCGAGGTCATCCTGGACGTCGTCTACAACCACACCGCGGAGGGCAACGAGAAGGGCCCGACCATCGCCTTCCGTGGCATCGACAACGCCTCGTACTACCGCCTCACGGACGAGGACAAGTCGAAGTACTACGACACCACCGGCACCGGCAACAGCCTGCTGATGCGTCACCCGCACGTCCTGCAGCTGATCATGGACTCGCTGCGATACTGGGTCGAGGAAATGCATGTCGACGGGTTCCGCTTCGACCTCGCGGCAACCCTGGCCCGCCAGTTCCATGAGGTCGACCGGCTCTCGGCGTTCTTCGACATCATCCAGCAGGATCCGGTGATCTCCCAGGTCAAGCTCATCGCCGAGCCGTGGGATCTCGGCGACGGCGGTTACCAGGTCGGCAACTTCCCGCCGCTGTGGACCGAGTGGAACGGCAAATACCGCGACACGGTGCGTGACTTCTGGCGCGGCGAGGCTGCTTCCCTTGGCGAGTTCGCTTCTCGCCTCACGGGATCCAGCGACCTGTACGAGCACTCGGCACGCCGCCCGATCGCCTCGATCAACTTCGTCGTGGCCCATGACGGCTTCACCCTGCGGGACCTCGTCTCCTACAACGAGAAGCGCAACGACGCCAACAAAGAATCGAACAAGGACGGTGAGAGCCACAACCGGTCCTGGAACTGCGGGGCCGAGGGCGAGACCGACGATGCCGCCGTCAACGCACTGCGCCGGCAGCAGCAGCGCAACTTCCTGACCACGCTGCTGCTCAGCCAGGGCGTCCCGATGATCGCCCACGGCGACGAGATCGGCCGGACCCAGCACGGCAACAACAACGTCTACTGCCAGGACAACGAGCTCGCCTGGATCGACTGGAAGCTGGCGCAGAGTGAGCGCCAGCTGCTGGCCTTCACCAGTGCCGTGGTCTCACTGCGCAAAGAGCATGCCGTATTCCGGCGACGTCGCTTCTTCGCCGGCGACGCCGCCCATGGCGGTCAGAGCGCTCTCGGAGACATCGAGTGGTTCTCCTCGGACGGCACCGAGATGGATGAGGAGGACTGGCGCAATGGTTACGCCCGCACCCTCATGGTCTTCCTCAACGGGCAGGCCATCCCCGAGCCGGACCCCCGCGGCCAGCGCATCCAGGACTCCGACTTCCTGCTGCTCTTCAACGCTCACAGCGCTCCTGTCGACTTCGCGCTGCCGCCCGCCCAGTACGGCGGCACCTGGCAGATCCGTCTGGATACGTCGGAGGCAGAGCCGCCAGCCACCGGCCGGCCGAGCTGGCTGGCCGCGACGACGCACGCGGTGCCCGGACGGTCGATCGTGGTGCTCGAGTCAGTCCTTCCCGCCAAGTCCTGACTCGCGGCCGGAGGTCCTGAGGCCCCGGCCGCCTCGATCCCGACACCTAGGTTTGGCGGGATTTTGGGGCACCGTGCCTAGACATCCCATGGTCTTAGATGTCAAGCCGCTAGTTGTTGGGTGTGCTGGTTCCAGGTATTTGCCTGGCCGTTGGGGGTGGACGTTTTGGGGCAGCCATGCTGGATGTGAAGCGCTGCTGTGCGCCTTGACGTGACACGCCGAGTCGGGCTCCGATGAGCGACCAGGTTGCTCCGCCCTGTCGGGCTCTGG